>PAEL01000114.1 GCA_002700775.1 Gammaproteobacteria bacterium
TCCAACGCGTGCCAAAACTTTTATACTTTGATCTTCCGGAATTTCCGTATAGGCTAAGACAGAAATATCAGTGAATCTCTGCTTCAACATTCGTGCCAGCCAAGGCCTAATTGGTGGCGCAACCACAATCACAAATGGGAAACCAGCATTCTCTGCTGCGTCTTTCTCGGTCCTCACAGATTCGATTAAACCTTCAATTAAATTTGGCTCGACAATTAATTCTCCGGCTTGAGCGCTCTGAGCTAAGCTGCCTATTAGCATCTGTTCGAGTGTTGGGTCGAGGGTTATAACATTTAGTTCTTCCCCTAAACTGACGAGATTTTGAATCATTAATCGTCCCAAACGCGGCCGTACAAGAGCAGTAAGCTCATCGGCGTTCTGTGTTTTGCTGCTCTCGGTGATTAAGGTGTCAAGAATCGTGTGTATGTCGCGAATTGAAATTGACTCATAAAGAATATTTTTTAAGACCTGCATTATCGTCACAATCGACAGCTTATCTGGAACTAAGTCTTCGATCAGTTTTGGTGAACGAAGTGCAACTTGATCCAGAATTGCTCGAGTCTCGTCGTGACCTAACAAGTCGCTTGCATTTGAGCGGAGAAGCGCGCTGATGTGGGTTGCAACTACAGTTGCCGAGTCGACGATGGTGTAACCCGCTATCTTCGCCTCATCCACTTTTGCTGGGGCTATCCAATAGGCATCTAACCCGAAGGCAGGTTCTTTTGTTGCAATTCCGTCCAGGGGTGCGTCTACATTACCTGGGTTAATTGCCAGCTCGTAACCCATTTTTAATTCTCCAGTCCCCCTAACCGCGCCTTTGATCACGATGTTATATAACATTGGTTCAATTTCTAAATTGTCCCTAATGCGAATAGGTTGTATGAGAAAGCCAAGTTCAGCTGAAAGTTTTTTTCGGATACCTCGTATCCTTGATAGTAACAACCCTCCATCGTTCTCATTAACGAGTGTTATTAGTCCGTAGCCGATCTCTAGGCCAATTTGATCAACATGCTCAATATCTTCCCAGTCTAGTTCAGTCTCAACTTGATCATCTTCTTCCTTCGATTCAGCGAGAGCCGTTCTTTCTGACAAGATTTCTTTTCTGTCAACATAGTATGAAAAAAGGCCTAGACTGGCTCCTGCGAATATAAAAACTGCATGCGGCATTCCAGGAATTAAACCAATTAAAGTCAGTATGATCGCTGTGATTTTTAAAGCTTTCGGATTTGAAAGTTGATCTCCTGTTTGATTTGTCGTGGTTTCAGAGGTTGTAACTCTAGTTACAATGATTGCTGTGGAAAGCGATAAAAGTAGCGAGGGAACTTGTGCCACTAGTCCGTCCCCTATGGTGAGGAGCACATATATCTCGGCGGCATCCGCAAAGCTTAGTTCATTCTGGGTTGTTCCTACGATGAGTCCGCCTATAATGTTGATAGCAAGGATAAGGAGGCCGGCTATCGCGTCACCTCTGACAAACTTTGAGGCTCCATCCATTGAACCAAAAAAATCGGATTCTTGCCCAACTTCTTCTCTTCTCCTAAGTGCCGTCTCCTGATCAATAATGCCGGCATTTAAATCGGCATCAATAGCCATTTGTTTGCCGGGCAGCGCGTCAAGAGTGAATCGTGCGATTACTTCTGAAGTTCTGCCTGCGCCTTTTGTAACAACGATAAAGTTTATAATCATCAAAATCATAAAGATTATAAATCCGACCACATAATTACCGGCGATCACAAATTCTCCAAAAGACGCGATCACATTCCCGGCTGCATCAGGGCCCTCGTGGCCTCGTAGCAGCACTACTCTCGTCGAAGCGACGTTTAGGCTCAATCGGAGCATGGTTGCTAGTAGGAGGACTAGAGGGAAAGAAGAGAACTCCAAAGGCCGATGGACGTTGATACAAATCATTATAATTATTAGTCCTGCCATGATGTTAAATGTGAACAAAACATCCAAAGCAATTGAAGGCAAGGGAACGACTAGCATCGACATTATCGCGAGAATTACTGCCGGTATTGCAAGACCTTTCGGATCGGTAAAATTTAAGGAGTGTCGTAAATTTGACACCAGCACTGAATTCATTTTTTTTCCAATAATATCAATAAATTATGATTATTTTACTACTTATGCACTGCCGCGCTTTTTTTCTTAAGTAAGATAAAGCAATTCTTGTGCCAGTTATGCAGAACGGTCTTGGAAAGACAAGTAAAGAAGACGGCTTAACTGTCGATTGGAAATCTGTCATATTAAAAGATCGTTCAATATTCAAATAAGTGAGAGTGAAAAACATGCTTAAATCAATGGTTTGCAGCCGAATTTTCGGAGTAATCGGCAGGAATTCAAGTTTAGTTTTACTGGCGCTTATTGGAGCGTCTTGCACAACTTATGTCCCCTATTCTGATGAAAATAGTTTTTACGGGGGTTTGATTGAGGCAACGGGGTATTCAGTAATTCAAGCGCATTCTGGCAGTGAGCCTGAGCAGCGACTTATGGCGATAAAATCAGCTCGCTTGGACGCTTTTCGCCAGCTTGCTGAGGTGGTTTACGGGGCTTATATTGACTCATCGACCACGGTTAATGATTTGGTTATCGAAAATGATTCTTTCCGCGCGCGCGTTGAGGGGGTTATTTACGGGGCGGAATTAGTGAAAATTGAACCTATTTCAGATGACACTTATGCCGTAACGCTCGGTCTTCCTCGTAACAGAGTTAGTGACCTCAGGCTCCTGTACATGAAATTAGTAGCAAACAACTAATTGTTCAGAGACTAATGATGAGCTTCTATCCTTCAAGTTATAAATTTTCGGTAATTTTTCTGAGTCTCTGCTGGCATGTTGTATGTTTTGGCCAAGCGGATACAATCGAGCTTGATCGTATCAAGTCGGCAATCGTCGATGCGGCTCTAGAGCAGGGTGTATCGGTGGTATCTAATGCCTATATCGATAAAGATGGTAAGTTAGTCGAATCATCCTTTTATCGAGCGGGCGCCCAGCTTCGCGGGGTACGAATTCCTCAGTTTTTTGCTGAAGAGCCATATCAGGCCCAAGTTCAGTTCGCTGACACGGCTTTTAACACTAATTTAGGCTGTGAAGAGTTAGCGATGCATCGATATCGTAAGGGAGTGCGACTAGATTTGTCCTTTGACAGTTTAAATGGGCGATCTGCCATTGAATTCGCCGATTTGAGGGCATTGCTCCGCTCTACTCTCCAAGGAATTACTGAAGATTTGATTGAAAATAACAGCAGTCTTTATTTACTGCCAATTTCAATGCCTCGAACTCCGGCTCGAAGCGTTTACGAAGCCGCACTGCGGCCGCGCACGAGTGATGCTCGGAACACAAATTTTGTACTAAAATTCGAAGTGGAAGGCCTCGAAACGGCTAAGTACTCTCCCCGACGCATGTTAAATAGCGTTCAATCCCAGACTTTTAGAGCGGGCCGATGGATCGGAGGTGAGTTTGGCATAACGAAAAAATCTTTCATGAACTCGAGTAATCCTGAGTCTCCGCCTGTCCCTGTCAATTTCACCCTACTGATTTCGATGCAGGGTATAGATAATTCAGGTAAGCCCTCCGGCGAGGTTTATTTTGAGGACAAAATCAAGGTAAGGTTTGACCAGTCCCAAAACACTTTAAAAGTCACTAGGAGCGTTCAAAACAGATTAGCTGGCGTCACAGATTCAGCTGTACAAACCACAAAAACTTTATTTGATCGTTCTCGGACACTTATGGGGAACACGAGCGTTTTAATCCGCAATTCGTTACCCTTCACGAGTGACCGAAGCAATCTTGGAACTGACGCGCGACGCGCGGGAGGACTAGCTAAAACTGTTTTAAGGGACGATAAATTAACTATAGCGCCGGCCTCTTTTGAATCAAGTTTATCAGATGCACTGCAAAGCGTAGTTTCGAGTTCACTTACCGTGATAAATTGTAGTGTTGAAGAGTTGAAGCTTTACACAGCTGCCGGTATGGGTAGCGGTTCCTTTAAGCTAAATCAAGGAGCAAGAGCTGGGATAGCTATTGGTGATAAGTTTATCGTAAGTTCCGAAAGTTTTTCGTCTGCGCGCCAGCCAATTTCATCAAGTCAANTAGATAACTTAGCAATAGGAGAGGTCGTACGTACCTCAGAATATAGTTCTGACTTTATTATTATGGAAGGACCTGCTCAAGCTGCGACCTGGCTAAGTGCAACACCTTTTTAAAGGAGTAGTTAAGTGATGCAAAAAAGACGACAAGGTAAAAACATTAGGAGAATTACCGGAGTAACAATTTCCTTTTTTCTTTTGACGACGTCTGCCATTGCCGCGGATTCGAACTTGGATCGCGCGCTTGAGACTTTGTTGGAAGGATACGACATTCAGGATTACTTAGAAATTCTTGACGATGAAGAGATGAGNTCCGGTTACTATCAAGTTCGANCCGGCGATACCTTAGACAATATTATTTTACGAGCAATTGGAGAAACCCCGATCAGAAAAAATATATTGCGAGATGCTTTCGTAAGCGCTAATCCAAATAGCTTCAGGAACGGCAACCCAAATTATTTATTGGCAGGTAAAAGGCTTCGTATCCCAGATGCCCGAGACATCATTGAGCTTTTGTTTGACATGAATTCGAGGGAAATGCGTGGCGCGAATCGGTCGCGCGACAGCTGGGTGCACTTCCCTTAAATGATCTATTAATACTAAGACTTTAAAATAGTGAATGGCCCTGAGAATATAAGCCAATACGTCCGTCTGCCGATAGCCGATCAAGCCGCTATATCTATCCTACGACTTTCCCCTCTTGTTGCAAAAGAACTGAATCTGAATAGCGGTCAAATCATCCGTGGTTTGATTGCGAATGATGGACGTTCTGTTGAGTTTTCGCTCGCAAACCAAAGAAGAAGCTTCCCAATTGCGCTCGATGGGTGGAACGGAAAGACTGTTGATTTTAAAGTCTCCTCGAATGAAAATGGCGCTTTTTTAGAGCCTCAGGTAAATGTAGGATTAAATTACAAAAGGTCATTGTCGAGCCTAGCTGACAGTTCGGCTTATTCAATTACGCCGAGTGCACTGGCCACTTTGATATCGAACCCAAGCTTTTCAAAATTGAAATCGATTGGTTTTTTAAATTCTAATTCTTTTATTGACTGGATTAAAAAATTTACAGATGCGTCTGTTATGCAACTTGTNGCACCGTTNAGCTACCCCNTTAGGAAAATCAACGCTTTTTCAGTAAAACGGCAGCTGCAGAATAACGGATATAACTTAGTTGGTTCGGGGAGGGCGATTGANGCTTCTGGAAAAGGGTTGAATTTCAGTGAGGTATTCCGTGTTTTAATTGACAAAGCAAATGCAACTAAAGAGCAAGGAAAAATCGACCTTGAATTAGAATCAGTGAGTTTGTTTACGGAATATTTAGAGGCAAATAAGATTGAATACCTTTTGAAGCAAGACCTTCGAGAAACAGGGATTAGATTTATTTTGATGTTTTCAGATTTTCCGATGGTTGAAGTCTATATTGAAGGGAAAGGTAGTAATCCTAAGAAACAGGCTCGGCATAAGTGGTCGGTTGAAGTAAAATTAAGTTTCAGTAGTGATAGCAATTTTTGGTGCCGCATAGAGCTTTTAGCTGATCGTTCAATAAGCATTGCGCTNCGCATCTCGGACCAAAAGATGGCGAGATTGGCTCGTGCTAACGTTGATCGGTTAAAGGCNTTACTTGCGCCTACTGGAGTAGANTTAGCTCGCTGTACAGTTAGTGGGGAAATTCCTCAAGAAGAAGACCGAAGATCTTTTTTGAAGCCAAGTGGGAACATGGAGCTCAGAGCGTAATGCAGTTTAAAAATAAGAAAGCTGCGGCATTAGAATATTCAGGCATGGGGCCCCCAGTCTTGGTTGCAAAAGGCGTGGGAGAAAAAGCTGACCTAATCATTGAAGCTGGTCAAGAGGCTCAAATTCCTATTCTTGAAGACGAGGCCTTGTCCAATTATCTTCAAGGGTTACCTGTTGGCGATGAAATACCTGAAGTTTTATTTGAATCGGTTGCGATAGTGCTGTCATGGGCCTACTGGTTGCGAAATAAGACCCCTCTTTGAGTCTTTGGCCAGGACCGGAAGGATTGACCTTGGCGATTAAGTTTTTTTATTTAAGTGTTCGTAAGTACCGCTTTTCTCGATTTGGGTCCCGTGACCGAGGCTTGCGAGCGCCTCTTGGATGGCGGTTAGTTTCTGGTTGATTAAGATCTCGTTACGCTTGTGTAANTTCTGACACTCTAGAACTCTTTCTGAAAANGCCTCGTTCTCTTTNATAGCTTCAGGNGTTGGTTGCAGGTTCTTATCNTGTTCAGGTGAAGACGTAATTAGAAAATCAAGAAGTTCTTGTTTGCGTTTTTGCAGACCTTCAAACTTGTCGAAGTCTTGCGATTTTAGAAACGCGAACTCTTGCTCTAAGAGTTCATGCAGGGCATCAAGTTCGTAAGCGTTAGTATTACGTTCTTTCACTGTGTTTACTCTGTTTGCTTTAAAAATTTAATTACAACAACAGTTCGGATACTAACAATTGAAGGGAAGATCTACCAATTTTTTTAACTCTTTTAATTTAGAGCAGCTTCTCAAGCGGTATATAGCTCTCAGCGATCTTTTTGTCGTCTAGTGGGTAATTACCTTCTTCAAGAGCGAGCCTTATGTCAGCAACTTTTTTTGCATCATATTCAGCAATCGCGAGCTCTGCTTTCAAAGTTCCAGATAATTCTACTGTGCTGTCAATTGCTTTTGATACCGCCTCAGTGAGGGCAGGTTTAATCGCGCTTGCTTGTCCTGCGTTATTCTGTTTAACGGCGTCAACGGCCGCCTTAGCTGCTACATTTATGCTATTTGAGTTGGTTATAGTGTCTGTCATAGCTCTGTCCTACGATATATTGACAAATGTAAATTTGTATTTTTTTCTTTCTTCCACGTGGTACCCATCGACAGCACAGCGCTACACTTTACTTGTTAGGGGAATTTATTTCGGATTTTTATAAGTCTTCCCTAACGTCTTTCCGTTAGCCCGACGCCGGTGACCGTTGCGAACACGATTTCATTGGACTCTTGGTTTTGGAGTCTTATCCTATCGCCGAGGTAACCATCCTCCATAGCCAACATATCCAGTGTCAGCTGGAACTGATTGCGTCGCAACGTCAATGTGACAGTCTGTCCAGCTTTCACGTGTGGTTCGATAGATATATCAGCAAATCGGATTATTGTCCCGGGGTTTAAGCGTCGTTTCGCTGTTGCTCTAGCAAGTTGCGATGGTTCAGTTATCGCGTCTCTTGGGAGTTTTCCTGTCCGCAGCTCTAGTCGTATTGTGCTTTGGTCGAAAAGACTCCCTCGCTCGAGAAGTGTCGTAGTTGCGACGACCTCCTGAGCCGTTGCAAAATCTGATTTGGAAAAGATCTCATCAACTGATATGTCGCGAGTGAGAATTGAGTTGCTTAGAGTTTCTGGGTCAAATCGCTGATCAAATTGTGTTTCCGAATATGGTTTCTCTATTGGGCTTAACGACGACAAATCAACGAGACTTCCTTTCATAAGTGACTGATTTGAAACATATATTGTGGCAGACTCTTCCAATTGGCTCGACCTTACTAATTCTCCTTTTTGAACGGCACGCTTGAGGACTCTGCCTTCCGCGTCAGTTTGTTGCACTTGGACTGCAGCAATTGCGGTATCTACGAGTTCGGTTGCCATGTCGTCGGCAGTTAAGATGCTCCCCGCCGCACGTGAGCGAGTGTATACGATCGCTTCGACCTGTCTTTGAATTTGAATTCTGAGCACAGCCTGCCAGTTTTCGCCGGGGCAAGTGACACGCACATTAGTTTTCGCGCCGAAAGCAAATTCTACTCCAAAAGCGGTNTCACAACTTGGAACACGAAATCTTCTATCGCTTGCTTGAACTTCAATATTTTCAGCTGAGANNCCTTCCTCGNCGCTGACCCAAGCTCTTACATCCGNCACTAACTTAGCNTTAGCGGAAATTTGTGGAGCNGATTGTTGTGAAAAGCTTNCCTGAGCCAGGAAAGCGATAGAANTGGCCACCNAAAGTNGATGTTTGATACGGCAAATTTTCTTTATCTTNGATAGAAAGTTCATTTCGCAAGTGTAGAGAAAAAAGAATGAGAGGGCTAGGTAATGCCGCTTTTTTGCCGCTTGCCACTTCCGTGCCACCTTTAAAGCGTAAGTATTGATACCTATCGTCAGCCTGATGTTCAAATTTCACCTTAGGAGATTTTATATTACTGAATAATATGGTTTTTTTTTGGATATTTTATAAATTTTCTGTTTTGGCATGGTTTCTGCTTAAACACAAGAGACAAATCACAGACCATACGAGCCACGCGATTTTTAAGAAAGGATGGGGTTACAAAATATGGCCAGATCGTTAGACAGCTATTTTGCATTTAACAATGCAGCGATGACGGTGAAAAACCAAAGGCTAGAGATAATATCTGGCAACATCGCGAATGCAACAACACCTGGATATAAAGCCAAAGATCTGGATTTTGCTTCATTGTTAAAAAAGTCATTTGCCGAAGGCGGTGAGCCGCTCCCTATTCAGGCGGAAAATACTAACAGGGGTCACCTCGGTGGCTCAATGCGACCCGCCTGGGCTGATTTGGAGGCTGGTATCGTTTATCCCGTCCCCTTTAACCCTAGTTTAGACGATAACACGGTTGAAATAGGTGTTGAGCAGGCTCGTTACGGTCGAGCCGTGGTCGATTATCAGGCGTCAGTGCAGTTCATGGAAAACAAGATTTCAGGGCTTAGAAAGGCTTTTAGAGGAGAATAATTATGTCATTTGACAAGATAATGTCAATTGCAGGGAGCGGAATTAACGCACAGCTTGTTCGAATGAACGCTACGGCAAGTAATTTGGCAAACGCTGGTGTCGTTTCCGGGACTTCAGAGGGCGCATTTCGGGCGCAGAGACCTGTCTTTAGCGCGTTGCTTGAAGGAGAGACCGCGGGTGGCTTCGGTGAACTGCCGGGTGGAGTCCGAGTTGACCAGATCGTTGATGATGCCAAACCAATCGAGCAGATCTATGAACCCTCTAGCCCGATGGCAGACGCTGACGGATATGTTTACGCATCAAATGTGAACGAGGTCGAAGAGCTAATTGAAATGCTCGACGCCTCGCGTGCTTACCAGAATAACGTTGAGATCGTTTCTACAGCAAAGGACCTTATGGTTAGAACATTAGAAATAATTAAAGTTTAATTTTTTGACCCTTTAGTAAAAATCGGAGCAGTTAATGGCTACAGACATTACATCAAGCTTGCCCTCAAACATCTTAACAATGGAGCAGTATGAGGATCGGCAGGCGAAACTAGCGGCAAAAGAAGACGACTTGGGAAGAGATGCATTCTTACAGCTCTTTACTACGCAACTAAAAAATCAAAATCCACTGGACCCAATGGACAACGAGGCGTTTGTTTCTCAATTGGCACAGTTTTCATCTCTAGAGGCGATGACCGGTGTTCGAACTAGTGTCGATGCTATGGCCGAAGATTCAAAGTCCGAGAGATTTCTTCTTGGTTCGAATCTTCTGGGTAAAAAAATTGAGCTCGTTGGGGGAACTGTTACCGCGGGAGCCGGCCAGACAATTACTTCTAAGGCAAATCTCACGGTGCCTGCATCCTCCGGATTATTCAGGATATATGACGCAACGTCTAATGCGCTCATATACAGCGAAACAATTACTAACATGCCGGCCGGTGGTGTTGAGTTGTCTTGGAACGGTAAAAATTCGGACGGTGAAGATGCGCCGGTAGGCCAATATAAGCTTGACTTGAGCGTAACTCGGGGCGAGGAAAGTTCAACCGTTCCTTTGGTGAACAATCAGATTATTAAGGCAGTAAGTTGGGACAGCGATATTGAAGAAATGAAAATCGAGATGGAAGACGGACGCGTGCTGAGCATGGCTGAAGTTGGACGCATAAAAATTTAAATAAGGAGAACTAGAAGCATGTCATTTTATACATCACTCACAGGATTAAACGCAGCGACTACAGAGCTAAGCGTTACATCGAACAATATTGCTAACGCCGGTACTGCTGGGTTTAAGCGGTCATCTGCCGATTTTGGTGACATTTTTGCCAGTACTCCTTTACAGAAAGCGGGTTCAATTGCCGGCTCAGGTGTTGCACTAAATAAAATCATGCAGGAGCACACACAGGGTAACGTCGAGTTCTCCTCTAACACTCTCGACCTTGCTATTACTGGTGACGGGTTCTTTAAGCTCAAAACCGTCGACGGTGCGGAAATGTACACCCGAAACGGCGGATTTATGCTGGACGACCAGAACCAGATGGTTAATTCAGCCGGACAGGCATTGCAAATTCTTCCGGTTGACTCAATCAACAATGCGAACTTTGAGGCTCAAACTACAGGCCTTACAGTTCCTCGGAAAACCGTGCAGGAATTTGTCACGACTTCTCAGATAAACTTAGGATTGAATCTGCCGTCCTCAGCGACTCCGATAACGGAAGCATTTAACGCGAATAAGCCGGAGACTTATCACAAGACAACCGCGTTCACTACATACAGTTCCAACGGTAAAGCGCAGCTTGCAACTATTTATTATGTTAAGACATCGAATCCGACCGATGCATCACCTTACAGTAAATGGCAGACTTACGTGACGATCGATGGGCAGGATGTTCGATCAGCCTTGACCCAGTCTGCTTCAGCTGGGGACGATAAACAATTTATTGATAAGTACGGAAACATCAAAACTCAATCTGAGCTCGACGCACTGGCACGGGCTGGTGGTAACGCCGCTCAGTATTTGATTACGGCGGGGACAACCTACCGTAAATTGTCACTCGACAACCTTCAGGCTGCCGTTGATTCAAAGCCGGCATCAGTGGCTACGACGGCTGGCACTGCATTTAAAGATGGACTAAATCTTACTAATGGCTCGCAGGGAGTAAATTTTGCTGCCATAGACGATGCCGCACTCAGTCAAATGATAGAAGTGCGAGTGAATGGGTCCGATTGGACGACGGTTGGGTTGTCCAGAATGAGATCGGACCACCCTCTTGCGGATAAGGTTCTCTCAGGAAAAGAGATCGCAACAGAACTTACTAATGAAATTAACAGGGCATTTGGTGACGACAAGCAGTTCGATTTTACTCGGACAGGCTCTGGTAACGCGAATGATCCTGGGCGCCTAGTTTTAAAACGTTACGTGGTTGGTGCGGTTACCCCAGCGACGGCTGACGCAAATATTTCAATAAATGTAGCGGACATCATTAAGGCAGAAAATGAGAGAAAAAATAATCTTGGTGCTGCTAATTCTGCTGCGACCGGAGATAAGGACAATGTGTCTTATCAAAACAGCGTGTATGGTGGAACGAACAATATAAAATCGTCCGGTTGGCAGGTTGCTGCGGCCATAACAAAGCACCTAAGTCAACAGGCTGCCTGGAACGACATTAAAGTTGAGTATGATGCAAAGAATCAGGGATTTAAGTTTCACAATACTGGCGCGAATGCCGCGGTGCCTGGAACACCGGACACGATTTCAGTGGGTGGTTTAAACGCAGCCACTAATACTCTTTTCAACGTTGGAACGGCAGTCGCCGATTCTAGTTTGGCCACAGCCTCTAAGGGTACGGCGACGACAAAGCAAACCGCCAGCAGCTCCGAGCAGCTGTTGGAAGGTGTTAGGGGTAACGGGTCCACCGTAGAATCTGCTGCAGATCAACTTTTGGCTGGTCAAGGTATTACTGTCTCCTATGCTGGTAACCAATTTACATTTTCAAGCGGCGTTACGGGAGACGGGTCTAGTATTGAGGTGCGCCCAACGATGACGGGGGCCACACTCGTTGGCGGAGTCGCTACAACGACTACCTTGGACCATGTGGGTGGTAATCAGGCAATCGCTTTGTTCGGATTCAGCCCTGATGCGACCAAGCCTCCGAGAAATAACTCATTAAAGACGGACGTGGTTGAGTCTCCAGTTAATAACATACCGACGCAGCGCGGTGCGGCATCTACACCAGCTTTCTTAACTGGCAACGCAATGGGCGTTGATACCGGTCAGGCGTTTAATGTGACAGCGGTGAATCAAAGTATTACCGCAGTTATCGATGGTGTAACGAACACGATTAAGTTGGATCTCGGTCAGTATAACATCGACACATTTCAGACGGAGCTCGCGAAACAGTTGAATCTGATGGCTGACGCTAATGGTAAATCCATTAGTAACGTTAAGGTGGGTTTTGATACTGCGAAGACTGCGTTGACAGTAACAGGCGGGACGGCTACTTCAAGATCGTTCATTCAATTAATCGGTTCTCAAGATTGGGGCTTAGAGGACGTCGACGCTGCATTCGGAAAGACGTCCCAATATGCGAAGATCGACTCAGACAAGCTGTCGGGTAGTAACCTTTATGTGAGACAGAATGCGGCGACTGGTCAGTGGGAAGAGAGTATCGATGCTCAGGACTTTGAAGCGAACAACGTACCTTACTGGTCGCCTATATTTCTTGATCGCGGTGAGATTACTTTTGATTCAGCGGGCGCACTGGTCTCACCGGCAACTGCTTATGAATTAGAAAGCACTCTGGTCACCGGTAACACAGTAAAGATTGCATACACTGGAAGCACTCAGTTCAATCAAGCCTTCGCCGCCATCTCACAATCACAAGACGGTAAGCCGGAGGGTGATATAAATGGAATCAGCATAGGCGATGATGGACTGATCGTTGCAAGCTACTCTAACGGCAGTCAAAAGTCCTTAGGAAAAGTCGTTATTGCAAACTTTAATTCCTCAACAGGTCTCAAGCAGCTCGGTGATGCAGCTTTTGTGGCGTCAGGAGAGTCTGGAGAAGCGCGTCTAGGAGAAGCAGGATCTGCAGGGTTTGGAACGATAAGATCAGGTTCGCGAGAGCGTTCTAACGTCGACTTAACAAATGAGTTGGTTGACCTTATTTCTGCGCAGCGAAACTTCCAGGCGAATGCGAAGGCCATTGAAACAAATAGCGCGATGACAAGTGCAATCATCAATATTCGAAGCTAAATCTGAACGGTGATAACGGAAGTGTCTAATGGATAAGTTAATTTTTACAGCACTAGGGTCGACGATGGCGAACTCAGTTCAGCGAGTGATGCTGACCAACGATCTTGCTAACGTTTCGACCACAGGTTTTAAGCGAGCAATGGCTGACCGGCCGGTGCCTGGCAAGGTTGATGGGCCTGGTTTCCCAACACGGTTTCAGCCGGTTGTGTCGACGCAGGATGACATCATTAACCTAAGAGCTGGGACACCTGTTCAAACCGGAAACCCGCTCGATGTCTCAATGAACGACAAAACGGTCCTCGGGGTACAGAGCGACGACGGAGCTATTGCTTTCACTCGGCGCGGTGACCTTCGTATCTCTGAACAAGGCTTTCTTGAAACAGCTAACGGTTATCTCGTTGCGACAGAAGAAGGGGGGCCACTAACAGTCCCAGTAGGCGGAGCTATTTCGATTACGCCTGATGGCACTGTTTTTTTTGAGGCCAATCAGGCTGTAGGCGTCCCTCCACAAGCAATTGGGCAACTACTTTTGCGAGATGCATCTACAACGACTCTCCAAAGGCGCAGGGATGGTTTATTCGAGGAGTACGGCGCTGGGGGGCTTGGTGGCGACATTGCGACTGGCCCAGAAATAGCCTCGCTGACGACGGGCGCGTTGGAGGGTAGTAACGTAAATCCGGTTGAGGTGCTTGTGACCTTGATGGATTACTACCGTTCATTTGAGACCCAGATGAAAGTTATAAAGAGCGCTGAAGATTTGGATAAAGATGGCACTCGCTTGATGCGGGCCAGTTAATTAAAAAATTAAGAATTAAAGAATAGAGAGGAATAAAAATGGACGCTTCGATGTGGGTTGCAAAGACAGGACTTACGGCACAGTCAACACGAATGACTGTTATTGCCAATAACCTGGCGAACGTAAACACGGTGGGCTTCAAGAAAGACCGCGCAAATTTTGAGGATCTGTTATATCAGAGAATCGTTCAGGCAGGATCTCAAGCGGATGTGCAGTCTGAAACTCCTACCGGCCTTATGCTTGGTACAGGAACGCGTGTTGTTGCAACCGAAAAAATACATCGGCAGGGCAACATGATTTCTACCGAAAATTCTCTTGACCTTGCGATAACCGGTGACGGATTTTTTGCAGTTCAGCAGGCAGACGGGACAACATCTTATACAAGGGATGGTGCCTTTAAACTTTCTAATGCCGGTGAGGTCGTAACAACCTCAGGCCAGGCCCTAATTCCTGCGATTAATATCCCGCAGGACGCTCAGAGCATTTCAGTCGGTCGGGATGGCACTATTACCGTTGAGTTGGCAAATGGTGGTGGGGCAGTGCAGGTCGGCCAGTTTCAGATAACCCGATTCGTCAACAATGCAGGCTTAATTCCACAAGGTCGGAATCTCTACGGCGAAACTAACGCAAGTGGCGCGCCACTTGTTGGAATCCCTGGTGATCAGGGTGCGGGTATGATTATTCAAGGTCAGCTTGAAGCATCGAATGTTAATGTTGTGGAAGAAATGGTCAACATGATTGAAACGCAGCGCGCGTATGAAATTAATTCAAAGGCAATCGCAGCGGCAGACGGCATGCTCAGATTCCTTAATAACAATCTGTAACATAAGGTAGACTGATAATGAGAATTTCTATTACTTTATTATTCGGGCTAAGTGCAGTTATGGTGGGTTGTTCCAGTACACAACTTCCGGGCTCATCTCAGCCTAGTAGTTTTGAGATGACCTATCCTGAGCCTCGACCTGTTGTTGAAGAAAGGACGGGCTCGATCTTTGATAACGGGGCAGAGCTTTACCCTGCCGGGCGAGCTTATTCGACTGGCGCCGTTCGAGTAGGAGATATAATCACGGTGGTCCTTAACGAGTCTGCTCAGGCACAGCGCGTTACTGGGCTGACAACAGAGAGGGTTTCTGTTAACAATATCTCAGACGGTATTTTCCCTGACGGGACCCTCGCAGATGATTTAACGAACCAAGCTGCGCTTGGGTCCACAATAAGCAGTGCGGGCAATGGGACGGCCGGGCAGTCTGCGTCGTTAACCGGCAGTATTTCTGTCGTGGTTCTCGAGGTAATGAGCAATGGAAATCTTATTGTTTTAGGTGAAAAGCAGTTGGAGCTCAACGAGGGCAGTGAAATTATCAGAGTAAGTGGTGTGATTCGCCCAGAAGATATCCAGCCGAACAATACAGTGCTCTCTCGACGCTTAGCAAATGCTCAATTTTCTTATAGCGGAGCTGGCGCCCTCTCAAGATCAACAAAGGTTCCTTGGGGAACGAACATTCTATTTGGTATTTGGCCATTCTAAGGAATTATGATGCTAGTTAATTCACGATCATTATTAAGAAAAATAAGTCTTGTAACGATTTTAACCATTGTGTCGAATTCCGCTCTTGCGGATCGAATTAAAGACATTGCTGACGTTGCAGGGGTTCGCAGCAACCAACTGGTTGGATACGGATTAGTTGCAGGTCTTTCTGGGTCGGGTGACGGGAAGGATCTTCGTGTTACAGGTCAGAGCCTTACCTCTCTGTTATCGGGTTTGGGAATCAGTGTCGACGGCCCCGTCTCCGAGTTTGATTTGGGCGAGAGTTTAATTCAGCTAGCGCAGCAGCAGGCTCAGCAGCCGCTGCAGACCGACAACTTGGCTGCGGTCTTAGTTACAGCCGAGGTCCCGCCATTTGCGAAACCGGGTCAGAGACTTGATGTCAATATATCAACGGTAGGCACCGCTGAGAGTTTGCGTGGAGGCAATCTAGTACTGACTGAGCTTCGAGGAATCGATGGTCAAGTTTATGCGCTTGCGCAAGGTCCTCTGACAGTTACAGGAATCGCTGTAAATGCGGCGGGCGCTAGTGTAGAGATTGGTGTGCCCACGTCAGGTCGTATCCCGAATGGTGCTATTTTGGAGCGACTAATCCCTTCCTCTTTTGATACAGCTGAGAATGTGATTCTTAACTTGCGCGATGCTGATTTTTCAACGGCAAACGCAATCTCAACCGTCATAAATGACACCTACGGTGCGGGAGTTGCTACCGCTTTGGATTCGGTATCCGTGGCGATTCGGGCGCCTGAGGATATGAGTCAGAAAGTAGCTTTTTTAAGCGATATCGAGTCAATGGAAGTTGACCCTGGAGCACCAGTTGCGCGAGTAGTCATCAATTCACGGACCGGAACTGCTGTTATTAATCGTTCGGTTCGAGTGGGCGCGGCGGCAGTTTCGCACGGTACGTTGATGGTTCGTGTTGATGCGTTTAACGAAGTCAGTCAGCCAAACGCGTTTGGCGATGGAGAGACCGTTGAGGTACAGAATGCGGATATTGAGGTTACTGAGGAGCCAAGCAATATGTTTGTCTTTGAACCTGGAATTGAACTACAAGAAATTGTTGATGCAGTAAATCAGGTCGGTGCTTCACCGTCAGCACTCATCGCAATATTAGAGGCTCTTAAGAGAGCGGGAAGTTTGAAAGCGGAATTGGTGGTGATTTAAATGGCAACTATACAGAATCATGTCGCGAGTAATTTTGATCTACAGGGTCTATCCAGTCTAAAGAGTGGGGGGGTCAAAACGTCGGAAGAAACTCGGGCTCTCAATGCAAAGCTTGCAGCTGAATTTGAGTCGATGTTTTTAAAACAGATGACCGATTCAATGCAAGAGTCCCTAAAACCCATGAAGAGTGATCTTATCAATAATGACTCGATGGAGCTTTTTGAGGGAATGTTTTACGACGAAGTTTCGCGCTCCCTTTCTCAACATCAGAGTTTGGGTCTTGTCGACTGGTTGAACGACATCACTGAAGCAAGAAATCCGGAGAAGAAATCAAATTCAGGAATTGCAAAAGAAAATTTTACGGATATTTCTGGGCATCTTAAAAAGGCAGCGTCAAATGATGTCGGAATCGATCAAGAGACGTTTAATGTTTTTTTTGAATTGAACAAATAAGCGGTATTTTTAATGGGCGACTTACTCAACATTGGTGCAAGTGCGACGGAGCTTTATCGTCAGGCACTCTCCACTGTCAGTAATAACATTGCAAACTTGAATTCGGATGGATATTCGAGGCAAGAGGTGCGCGCGGTCGAGAATACTCCGCAGCAGCAAGGCGTTAGTTATATGGGGACCGGTGCAAACTCTCGAGGCGTGTTTCGCTCGGAGGATGAGTTCGCAACAGCCAATGTTCGTGTGGCGACCAGCAAGGTTAGTGAACAAAAGCCATTAGTCGCATATACAGATCGGTTATTAGACTTATTGGGGTCGGACGAAGGAGCCCTGTCTAATGGTATTAACAGGTTTTTTACATCCGCAGCTCAGTTGAGCAGTAACCCTGCTGAGACCGCTTATCGCCAAGAATTTCTGGCCTCATCTGAATTTTTTGTTAATCGTGCGCAAGCGATGGGTGCAGAGTTAGAGAGCATGGACATCGAAATTCAGCGAGCGGTAAAGGCTGAATTTGATGAGTTGAATAAGCTTTCAAAAAGCTTGGCGCTGGTCAATAGAGAGTTAGCTAAGACTCCGCTTGCCGGTAAACAGCCACCAGCGTTACTTGACCAAAGGGATTTTTTGCTCCTCGAAATGTCCCAATATGCGAGCCTTGATGTCGCTGTCGATACGAGCGAAAGGGTTTCTGTAAAGCTTGAGGGCGCGAGCAAGAGCACGACGTTTGTAGATCAAACTAAATCTTATAATCTCGATGCAAAATTCCCAGATGTCTCAGGTGGTGCGATGGCTGTTATCTTTGATAGCTATGGACAAAATCTAAATACTGGCGGCGTAAAGAGGGGGTCGATTGGCGGGTTACTAAGCTTCAAGAATCAGATCTTTGAACCGCTGCGAGACAACCTTGATATACTCGTTACGACTGTAGCGAAATCGATTAACAACTTGCATAAAGAAGGGTTAACACCAACGGGGAAAGTGGGTTTAGAGGTTTTTGATCTGACGCCCAAATACCGAGCTTTACAAGCAGACGGCACGCGGGCTAATGCAATTGTCGCGACCGCGCCTGAAGGGACTGCCGATGTCAATATTAGGGCGTCTTGGAACGCAGCTAAAGGCCAATGGCGAGTTCAAAACCTAGCCACCGAGGTCAGCTCTGACGTGTCGGTAACGGCAGGTACGAAATCAAACTTTGTTTACAATGGACTGACCGTCGCCGTCAATAAAACTCTCCAAGACGGTGAGCAATTTGTCATCAAGCCAAACTTACGCAGTGTGGATAACATTTCCGCGCTACTGAAATCTACGAAAGAGATTGCCACAGCTGATCGGTTACAAATCGAAGGTGCGATGGCAAATGCCGAAAAGGTCGATCCGTCAATTTCATATAGCCAGAGGGCAGATGCGCTCAGTCAGTTTGCTCAATTTGATACGTCGGCGGTGCTTGATACAGCGCAAACCAAAACATTTCAAACCAACCAGGCCGAGCCCGCTTTATTTATTCCGCGAAATGTGGAGGGATTTTCCATAACCATTCAGCCTCCGGTTGACAAGGATTATGCGCTTCAGTTGGTGACGTCAGAATATAACCACATTGTGGGTAGTGATACTTTGCCTGCGTCGATAACGGGTGGTGCTAAGCAGTCTATAGTGGCGGGCACGAGTCTAGTTAATACTTACTTAAATGCGCAGGGCGCAGCAGGATATAAGGATACTTCGATTACAATAGGTAGCTTAACTGGCACCTCAGGTAGAGAAGGATCTGGCGTCCGCCGTTCTTCAGTCATACCGATACAAACTAACAGCACTGCTGGAACGCAGACTTTGATAGCCGCGAATAATGTCAAGCTCAATGGTACTAACTTAGGCGCTCTTACCTTGCCAAGTAGTGCCACCTTGTCCGCACGGGACATAGCGACGTGGGTCAACGGAATTACGCCGACTCCCAACGTAACCGCAGTGGCCGACAGCACGCGCACATATAAATGGGCGGACATGAATGCGACTGGTGGCCTAACAATTAATGGCACAACGGTCATTGGTGGAGGCATTGGTGCGCCAGCGACGTTAAGCGCGTTAGCGACTTTGATTAACAACCAGACTGGGTCGACGAACGTTGAGGCCGCCTTGATGCCAAACGATCGGATTCAGATCAGTAACACCGACGCACATATAGGGAAAAATATAACATTGGGTGGGGGTGGTGCCGGCCGTAATTTTCTTGGTGAGACCGATGGGATAAAAACTGGGTCCGTGACATACACAAGCGAAAACACTGGAACAACAGCCAAAAACGACGGGACCGTGAATTTTGAATTTGTTGATTACGGGGCGGGCACTGGCAAGGCAAAAGACTTAAGCCGAATCGGATTGGCGACGACGATCACCTCGAATACAACGTTAGACGATGACTTTTTATTGTACGTGACCGGATCAGTGTCAGCGGTTGATGTGAGATACGACGTTCAAAAAAAGGCGGTCTTGCCCGATGTTGCGATTGAACCAGCGTTTACCCTAAATTTTAATCCGGGCAACAGAAACTTAGTTTCGATAACTGACACCGCAACGAGTACGGTACTGGCAACGAAAGCTTACACTTGGCCTAATGGGGTTCTGGTTAACGATGTAAAGGTCTTGTTTGCCGATCCCCCGGCCGCAGGTGATGTCTTTACTATTAAGCCGAATACTGGTGCCTTAGGTGATAATGGAACAATCAATCGAATATTGGCAGTCAAGGACACTGGTGTTAATGGGGATCAGGTCCCTATCCAGAATTATATTTCTTTAGTCTCTGATATTGGTAATCAAAATAATCTAGCCAAGCTCTCAGGTGAAGCACTCCAAGTTGTATTAGATGATGCTGAGGCGGTTTTAGATAACACCGTGGGTGTGACCCTCGATAGTGAGGCCGCCGATCTCATTCGGTATCAGCAGTCTTATCAAGCTGCAGCACAAATCATTAAGACGGCCAGAGATTTATTTGACACTTTAATCGCAGCTTCAAGAAGTTAATCTGAGCAGAAGAAGACTGAGCTATGAAAATTTCAACAAGTCAATATTACAAAACAATGAATGATCTGATGACTGATCAGCAAGGCAAAATTTCGAAGTTGCAGTCGCAGCTCTCAAGCGGTGTTAAAAATGTTACGCCAAGCACAGACGTAAAGGCGACGACGACATCGCTTAAGTTAAGCGATGTGATCTCTAAACAGGATGACTATCTCGCTAATTTAAAAAACCTCAATGTCGGTTACATTGAAGAAGAAACTGCGATGAGTGGCATGGTTGAAATGATCCGCATGATGCAAGACATTGCGATACAAGCGCCTAACGATACCTATTCAGATAGTGAGCGCGAAATCTTTGCGGTCGAGGTTAAAGGTTATTTAAATGATATCCGTGGTCTTGCGAATAGCCGAGATCAGAACGGACATTTTTTATTTTCTGGTAGCAATGTAACAACTATGCCTTTTACGAAGAATGGTGCTGGTGTGACAATTTATAACGGAAACCAAACTGAAATTAGACTCGAGATTGATCATGGCCACAAACTGCCACTAAATATTTCCGGGGATAAGCTGGCCGGAGTAATCACGAAGGCAGATGGATCGAATAATAAAGTAGATATGTTTGCAGTCATGGCTGATTTTGTGACTGCGCTTGAGACAAACAACAAAACCAATATTCAGAGGGCAGGTACAGAGTTAGATGCGGTCGCAAAAAATTTGGCAAAAAACATAACAGATAACGGTTTGCGGCAACGGATTGTCGAAGAGCGACAGGTTATCGCTGAAGATAAGAAGTTGGTCTATGAGGGCCTGCTGTCCGGTGCTCGTGATGTAGATTATGCAACGGCAATTTCGGAGCTATCAAGTCACATGCTGGGTCTAGAGGCTGCACAGAGTACCTTTGCGAAGGTGTCGCAAATATCGCTGTTTAATTTTCTAAGGTAACTAAAAGCATTTAAATGTAAACGAGTAATACTTCATGGCAGAAGTTGGTGCAACAGACAATATTGGTAGCTCACTCATAAAGTCTATGAACGTAGGTTCTGGGGTAGACATTAGTGAGTTAGCAGAGGCGTTGGCAAATGCAGACACCGCGCCGAGTATTTCGACAAAAACAACGCAGAAAGAAGAGGCAACAGCGGCTATTTCTGGTTTGGGAATCTTGAAGTCGAGTCTAAGTATGTTTAGTCAATCGGTTGATACAATGACCGACAAAAGTAGCTTGACTGACAAGTCTGTCGCCAGCCAAAACGAAAACCGGGTAGAAGCCAAAATTACAGCTCAGACGAAGGTGCAGGCTGGCACTCATAAATTGCAATGTCGTCAGTTGGCGAGAGCGCAAATTAATGAATTAAAGATGGCCTCAGGCTCATTTTCATCAGATGCTCAAGCCCTTAACGGGGGCAGTGCTTTTAATCTCAGTATAGCCTCACCTGCCGGTGGTTCAGCTACTACAGTCGCGGTGACGACGGCAACACCTGCCGGTATTGTAGATGCAATAAATGCTGCGAATGTAAATGGCATCCGCGCATACACAATGAATATGGCATCAAGTGGGACAGCTATTTCTATAATGATCGAGGGTAAAACTGGGGAGGCGAATACCTTCACGGTAACAGATGCCTCATCGATAAGCAGCCCATCCACACTCATCACTCAGGACACCAGTAATGATATTCAGGCTGCCGCAGACCTTAAGCTCGTGGTTAATAAACCGAGTGATACCTCGGAGTTTGTGTTTCGAGATAACAATTCCCCGTCTGATGTAATAGCGGGCGTGCAGTTAAACTTTAAAGTAGCCGATAACTCGGACCCCTACACGACAACTAATATTGTTATAGCAGAGGATAGGGCGGCCTTTACAACGGCTATGACGAATATGCAGGCGGCCTATAATGACCTCGTCCAGACCATAGGAGTTCTTGATGGAAGTGTCGAGTCTGAGTCAACTTATGCGGGTAACTTAAAAAAAGAAAAATCTACGCTCAGGGGTATCATTCAAAACATTAGGGCTGTGTTAACCAATGACTCGTCTACCCCGTCAGATCCTATAAAGTCTATGAGGCAGCTAGGGGTCGGTTTTGATCTAAACGGGAATTTAACAATTCAAAGAACTAGGCTTGATGCGGCGGTAATTTCAAACTTTAGTGACATTACAAAAATGCTGACAGCTAACACAGATGACCAGTCTTCGTTTTCCTCCGCTGCAAAAGGTTTAGCTCAAGACGTCGTTAATGTCGTAGATGACTTCAATGGCGTGACAGGTATCGTTTCAATTAAGACGGACTCGAATACAAAATTGGTCAGGGATTTGACGACTCAATTGGAAGACTTACAGTCAAAGTATGAAAGTTCAAGGAAGAGGTACTTGCAGCAGTTTGCTGCAATGGAAAGTCTAGTCCAAAGCAGTAAGAGTACAGGTGATTACCTTACACAGCAGTTCAAGGCGATGAACGGAGATAATTGATGCTAATTTCTTTTATTTTGCTTTTTAGGTGATTATGGAATAGCGTCATTCACCTTGGGCCGAGGAGAAAACAATGCTGAGTCGAGGAACGGAAGATTGCGAGGTTTGTAAAATCGTCAGGTGGTATTTGATGGTAGGGGTGCCGGTTGTGGCCTTGCTTTGGGCCCGTCCAGACTTCGACTATTTCCGAGGCTACATGTTAACTAACATTGTGGGTTCAGGCATAACTGTAGCCCTCATTGTGGTGGTTGGATGGAAGTATTATCAAGAATTTTGGCGGAAGTGAACTAGATGAGCTCTGAGAAATTTGAAGATTCAACGTGCCACTCGTGTAACCATTTTTTCATAACGCATGAGAAAGAGTTTCCCTATGGGTGTCGTGCGATCGATTTTAAAAGTGTTCGGCTACCGAGTATAGATGTGGAAGAGGCGGATGGGCAAAGGTGCCTTGCCCACGAGAGTAAGTTTGTAGAAAGCGGCGAAAAGTCACTGATGAAAGGTGGCGCTCAGAGGCGCTCTGGTCAAGGAAACAAAATAAACATCGAGGTGTAGGGGGTTAAAATAGCTGCCGAGTTCTATCTACGACCAAAAAGAACGGATGGGGGAGCTCCTTGGGCTCGAGGCATGATCTTCTTCCTTGATAGCTGTAGTAAGCGCATCCAAGCCTAGCCCGAGAAGGGTTTGTGTCTGATGTCCAATAGTTGTCTATGTCTGAGCTTGGGAATACGTTAAGGTTTAACGCTGGATTTATGCATGACTTTTCAGTGATAGAGGCCATTTCTTCGGAAGTTGGCAAACGAATTGGTTGGCCTGATTTTTCAGAGAGTTCCCGTGCGTAGGCCTGAGCCTCTTGGAAGGTCAATGTGAGGGATTCGCCGGTGCAGCTTTGAGAGGCGCGGAATTGCATACCGGCCGGGCATCTGGCCCAGTCTAGAGGGTTATCGCCGCGGTTCGCAAGCCCGCCACTTTGGAGAGAAAACCCTGAAAGTAGTGCGGAACGGTTCTCGAAAAACTCAGCACAATCGGGAGGGGTTCTGAAGTAATCGCAGCTAGTGACGATTAGAGAATAAATAACGCTTAAAATCAGCGAGCGACGGGTTATGAATTGAGTACATGTGCGGGTCATCGGTAATTGGGCCTCAAATATTCATCCGTAGACCATAAGCGGCGTATTATATATTTAGTTTAGCTTTAAGACACAACAATTAGTGATTTATGTAGGAGTATGACATGGATATTGCAACGATCGTAGGGCTTATCGGTGCCGCAATTCTCATCGCGTTGCCTATGATTTCCGGGGGGGACCCAATGGCTTTCGCGGATGTGCCTTCGGTACAAATAGTTATAGGGGGGTCGATTATGGTCGTGCTGCTTCGCTCCTCTTTGGGAGAATTTAAGAACGCAATCAAGGTGGCTGGAAAAGTTTTCTCTAATAAACTTGAGACCCCTGAAAGTCTTATAACACAGCTTGTTGAGTTTGCGACGATTGCCCGAAAAGATGGAATGATCGCGTTAGAGGGCCAAGAAATTTCAAATCCGTTTCTTGCGAAGGCCATTGCCATGCTAGTTGATGGAGCTGAAGAAGACATGATTAGAAAGTCATTGGCAAGAGACATTGAAATTATGAAACTTCGGCATAAGCAAGGAGCAGCAATTTTTTCCTCATGGGGTGAGGTGGCTCCAGCGATGGGGATGATCGGAACATTGGTGGGACTGGTTAATATGCTTGGTAATATGTCTGACCCTAAGTCTATCGGCCCAGCTATGGCGATCGCTCTTTTAACAACGATGTACGGTGCGATCTTGGCCAATGTCTTCTGTATTCCCATTTCAATGAAATTGGTTAACCAGTCTGAAATTGAGGCCTCTAACTGCGACTTGATCGTAGAGGGCACTCTTTTTATTCAGGCAGGGGGAAATCCGCGCATTCTTACAGATTTGTTGATCTCTTTTGTTCCCCCCAGTAAGCGTCCAGAGCTGACAGAAGCTACTTAGGTAGGCGATTTTAATGGCGGAAGACGAAACACAAACAGACGAACTCTCAGAGGAGGATTCAGTTCTTGAGGAGGTTGATGCCTCTGGAGTTGAAGCTGCTGCTGAACGTGCCGTTGATGCGTCAGATATCGGGCCAAGCGTCGCGGCTGATGAGGAAGAAGATGGTTGTCCTGAATGTAAACAGGGCGCTCCGGGTTGGATGGCGACCTTTGCCGACATGGCAACCTTGCTCATGGCGTTTTTTGTTTTGATCTTGTCATTTTCGGATACAGAGCTACCTCGTTTCGAGTATATCAATGGCAACATTCAATATGCGTTCGGAGTTAAAAAGATCGTACCGAAGATAACTATTCCGGCCGGTAGGAATATTTTGAAAGAGAACTTCACCCCAAATCCTGCAGAGAGAACAGTAATAAACGATCCCACGCAGCGTGAAATCGACTCCACATCAGAGAACTTACTTCGCAGAACTGAGAAGTCTCCTGAACGGTTTGTTGAGGAGTTAGAGGCTACAAAAATTGCGTTGGCTGACCAAATGGCCACCGGTATGGTGACAGTTTCTGCGAACGGACAACAAATAGTAGTTAAGGTTAAAAATATTGAAGCTGCAGGTCAAGAATTTGGCGTTGACGCCTCATCCGATGGGTCCGCGAGTCAAATCCTGATCGACACAGCAAGTATTGTTGCTGATGTTCAAGCATCTATCTCGACAGAGATTGGAGTGTTTTTAAGCACAACGGAAGAGGAGGAGTCCGATCTCCCTGAAGATGAGTTTCTATACTCCGGTCAGATTGCCGAACAAATCGAAAGTAACCGATTAGAGAGTTTGCGTGCAGACCTCCAAACGGAGATAAGTAACGGATTGTTAGAAGTTGAGAAAGAGGGCGATGACATCGTGGTAAGGATAGCGAGCCAAGGTTCATTTAATTCGGGGAGTGCTGAGTTCGCGGGAAGGTTTACAGGAACACTCGATCAAGTTGGCCAAGCAATCGGTTCAGATGTGGGTGGTGTGAGAATCGAAGGGCATACCGATAATATTCCGGTCGCTTTTAGTGAAACGTTTAATTCCAACTGGGACCTCTCTGCTGCGAGAGCAGCTTCAGTGGCTTCATACCTAACTGATCGTTCTGGGCTTGCTTCTGAAAGAGTTGAAGTTATTGGTTTTGCCGACACTGTTCCGCTGGCCTCCAATGATTCAGCCGACGGTAGAAGTCGAAACCGACGGATAGAAATTCGAATACCAGACTAGTTATGAATAGATTTGATATAGGTTAGGTGAAAAATTGAGCGAAGAAGAAGTTAGCCAAGAAGTTGAAGGCCTCCCTGAGGATGCCGACTTGGAAGAAGTATCTGAACTGGACGAGGCTGAAGAGCTAGCTCAGAAGGAGGCTCTGCGCGCTCAGTTATTGGAAGCTAAGGCGAAACGAGATAAAGAAAAGGCCTTACAATCGGAAGATTGCCCGCCCTGCAACAAAGGTTCCCCCGCATGGATGGCAACTTTTGCAGATATGGCTACACTCTTGATGGCATTTTTTGTTTTGATATTGTCGTTTGCCCACGTCAACGTCCCGAAGTATAAAGAAGTGAGTGGCTCTATGAGGTCACGTTTTGGTGTTCAGGTCACCGTCCCAATTGTTGAGGCCCCAACCGCAGACAATGTAGTGATGCAACAATACCGTCAGGCTAGAACGCAGCCGACTGCGGCCGATGTTGTTGAGGAACAGCGTAGTAGAGAGGAGCAAGATCCAGACGTCGAATTAGATCGCGATAATGGGCCGGGTGAATCCGATACAAACGCTCGTGCCGATGAGGTGGAAGAAATTTTAAAGAAGGAAATCGCCGAAGGGATTGTTACGGTGGCTGTAGAGGATGGTGTTGTAATTATTGAGGCCTTAGATAATCAATCCAGTGAGGACGAGACCGGAAAAATCAGTCAAGATACACTCTCACTTCTCTCTAAAGTGTCAGATATTCAGGCTGAGCGTGACGGTTTGGTGCGCGTCGAGGGTGCGCAATTTGCCGTTCATGGACAAAGCAATTTAAATATTGATAACGCCATCGACGGTGCGTCAAGTCGATCTCAAGATCAGTTGGAGCAGATTAGGGCAAATCTTTCCGAAGAAATTTATCAGGGGCTCGCTGAAGTGTTTCGTGACGGTGAACTGATAGTTATTCGTTTAGCAGAGAGGGGCAGTTTTCAGAGTGGGTCCGCCTCTCTACAAACTGATTTTACATCCCTGCTTGACAATGTAGGAGCATCCCTCACTGGAGCCTCCGGTCTAGTTCAAATAGAGGGACATACGGATAATGTGCCGATGAGCTTTGGCAGCCGGTATCGGGATAATTGGGATTTGTCTTCAGCTCGTGCAGCAAGTGTAGCCGATTACTTGATGGATACCGGGTATGTCAGTGCTGGTAGTATGGTCGTCAAGGGCCTAGCCGACACTAAAGCGATTGCCTCAAATGACACGGCGCTAGGGCGCTCCACCAATCGACGTATCGAAGTTGTTATCTTGCCTAATTAAGTTCTCCTATCCCTCAGGACACATTACGAAGGCTGTCTTTATACACTCTTCTATCAAGCTCTCTGCTTCAGAAATTTCGTTATCTTCTAATTGTATGCTGGCGATGGACGTAACATCTATAGCAGCTTCAAGGCCGTTTCTTTCTGCAATTTTACCCCAAATGTAAGCTACAAAAGAGTTGGAACGATCGCCTTCACCAGCCTGTAGCATAAACGCATACATCATTTGCGCTTCAGGATAATTTTTCTTAGCTGCACTTAAAAAAAGCTTGCGTGCTTCTGCATAATCAAGCGCGGCTCCATTACCACTTTGGTATGCTAAACCGAGCATGTACTCAGATTCTTTAAGCTTTGCTGTTGCGGCAAGCTTAAACCATCTCACCGCCTCAATTGGATTCTGTGCGACGCCGTACCCATTATTATACAGAAGCCCAATGTTGTGTTGAGCTTCTGGAAGATCATTAGCAGCAGCCCTGCGATACCACTCCATCGCCGTTGCATAATTTTGTGCGACACCAAAGCCTTCTTCGTACATATGTGCTACGTTATTTTGCGCTTCAGCGTTGCCGCTTTCAGCCATAGGCAGCCAGGAACGAAGTGCTGTGGCGTAGTGCCCTCTTTCTTTTGCCGCTAATCCAGCTTCAAAGCGATCCTCCTGTGCAAAAATGGATTGAGCATTTCCAAATAAAAAAATGGAATTTATAAAAAATATTGTGAGGTGACTATTGCATGTTTTCATGTTTACGCCTCGTTAATAGCGGTAGAAATTATATTCTGCTTTCATCGCTATTTATAAGCTTTAGTTGCGTTCGATTTTTTTTATTTTATCCTGAACATCGAGGACTGCTTGAAAAATATTACCTTCAGTTACTACGGCTCGCAAAACATTAGTGTTTGCCGATAATACCGGAATACTCTCGCCGACGAAATTTGTTATTTTATTCATAGCAACGGTTAATGAATCCGAATCATTCAATGTAAAAGGCTCGTGTTGTAAATGTTTATTAATTGGCTCGTCATCCGCCGTGATTGCTTCAAAAAGAGAAATTTTTCCAACAAATTCATCTGTGCCTTTTACAACATAGGCCTCGACTACCCCTGATTCTTGCATCAACCTATAGGCAGTTTTCCCATCGGTTTCCATGCTTAATTTTACAAAGTCTCCTCCACTGCACTCTGACATTCTTGTGTTGTCTAGGGCTATGGATTCTCTTCCAAGTGCCATATTTATGTCGCGATCGAGTAGCTGTCGATCGAAAAACGAGAGGCCGAAGATACGGTTTGTCACGAGGGATGAGACAACGACAGCAATCATTGCTGCTATGGCATAGTCATAAGATCCTGTGAGCTCCAAGACGATCAATATTATAGATATCGGCGCCCCAACTACAGAAGCTGTAACAGCGGCCATTGCTGAAATGATAATAACTTGCTCAAAGCCGGTCTGTCCGATTGCTGCCAAAAGGTATGTGGCAATTGATCCAGTGGTAACGCCTATAAAAAGTGCAGGGGAAAATACCCCCCCAAATAATCCGAAGCCGATGCAGAGCGCGGTCATTGATATTTTTGCTAAAAGTAATATGAGAACATATTGTCCTGAGAATTCGTTTGCGATTATCTGATTAATTGGATCAATACCAATCCCAAGTATCTCTGGGAAAAACGTTCCAACTATGCCGCATGTTAGAGCCGCGATAAAAGGGAGGTAGAACTTAAGATCGCCTGAGTTAATCGCAAAGCTACTTAAAAATCTGAGCAATATCATGAATGCGATGGCAACAAATGAAAAAATGGGCCCTAGAACAATGAATATAGGTATAATCTCGCTCAACGGCGGTACTATCTGTGAAAGGTTGAAAATATTCTCAGTTTGTCCAAAAAAGAAATTACTAAAAGCGCTGGCACTTATAGACGCTATAAATATTGGCGCGATAGCGCGAAGCGAGAAATGGCGTAAAATCGCCTCATGAGCGAAGATGACACCCGCTAAAGGGGCACTGAAGCCCGCGGAAATAGCGGCGGCGACGCCGCAACCGATCAAAACATCATTGTCTAGTCTTTTAAAAAATAATCTTTTAAAGAATAAACCGACAGTTGACCCAAAATGGACAAGCGGGCCATAGAGGCCCACGGAGCCACCGCTACTTGCGACGACAAACGCAGCAATCGTTGAGCCAAATCCTTTTTTTGGATCGAGACTAGGTTTGGGGTTGTGTGCCGCATAGATTGAGTCTGCAGGTCCACCCCAAATGTCTATTTTTAATAAAGACTTAATAATGTTCAGCGTAACCGCGGCGGATAATAATAAAATAATCCCAGAATAAGTATAGGTGAGGCCGCGGAATTCAAACATGGCCCAATTGCCAGAGCCTCTGTATTCAGAGGCAATATTCACGCCTTGAACAAAAGTGTTCGCGACAATAGACATGACGATGCCAATGGCTATTCCAAAAATTACTATAAACGAAAGCTCAATTATTACTTTCTTTTGCATTTTTAGTTGGCCTTCATCAGTACTTTCTCAAGGATATTAAAAGGTATAGGGGATCTACCTTTGTATCTGAAGTAGTGCTTAAATCTTGATCTTTTAATTTTCTACCTTGTGCTGGGCTCAATAGACTACGGTGAATGCTGAGCAGTCGCATTAGTGTGAGGGATTACTGCCGATATAGTTAGAACCTTATAAGAAATTTGAGTTGGAAATTTTTGATGACGGCCTTAGAAGAAGTGTTTAAAAAAGCAGTTGAGGCTCACGCTGCCGGAGATTTAAGCAAAGCGGAGAAACTTTTTAGAGAAATTCTCGAAGAGGTGCCAGAGCATTCAGACGCGCATTATTTCGTTGGGCTCATTTCTGTTGCGGGGGGGCACTTGCTCGAAGCCTTGGGTGACTTTCAGGCAGCGTTGAAAGTCAATTCAAGTGTTGATGCTTACTGGGTAAGTTATTTGGACGTGCTGATTAGACTCGGCTCAGCTGATGAGGCAAGCGCAATCCTATCTGAGCTAAAAAGTAACGGTGCCCAAGGCAATCACTTTGATAGGTTAGAGGAGAGGATTGCATTAATCGAAGTAAATCCGGTCGAAAACAAACCTCCTTCTCCGGAAACGATTCAAGCAATAGTTAACCTCTGTGAACGAGGTCTTTTCGAACAAGCTGTGGAGCGATTACTGGATTTATTATCGAGGGACTCGAGTTCAGCAATTGTACATAAACTTTTAGGTTTGGCTTACTTGGAGCTCTCGCAGCATAGCGACGCTCTGCAGGCATTTGAAGAGAGTCTTAAGATCCAGCCGGAAGACGCTGACACACATTTTTACGTGGCTGAAATATTGCGCGTCAGAGGGGATCTGGAGGGAGCCGTTGCAAGTTATAACAAAACACTGACTTTTAATTCCGAGCACATCGAAGCATACAACAATATGGGCATTTCACTTCAAGCCCAAGGTGAGGTTGGTGCTGCGATAGTGACCTATAGCAAGGCTCTGCAGATTAATCCTGATGATGAGCGAGCAGCATTTAATTTGGGTACGGCTCTGAGAAATACAAGGTTCGCGGGGCCTGATGAAGAGGTTGGTGTCGCGATTGCTGCTCTACTAGATAAGCCGGGGTGTGTAAGGCCCAACACAATTAATGAGGCTGTATTGAGTTTGGTGAAGCACGATGAGTTCGTGCGGAGGGCCATAATTTCTTGCAATGAATTTGAGTCGAGTGAGGCACTGAAGCAAGTTGTGTCAGGTTTATCAAAAGTGCCGCTTTTGCTTAAGCTGATGAAGGTTTGTCCAATAGCCGATTTAGAGTTTGAAGCCCTTTTCACTAAGCTAAGATTATCGTTCCTGTTAAATATTTCTAGTTTTTTAGACGATGCGGCCACGCTGGAGTTCCAGGTTGCCCTCGCCACACAGTGCTACATCACAGAATATATCTATACGGAAACAGAGATCGATAAGAAGGCTTTAGAAAGCTTGATTCAAGCCATAGAGGGAAAGAAAGTTAATTCAAGTCCGCTAAGTATGAATGAAGTTGCCTGCCTCGCCAGTTACAAGGATCTTCATCAGCATCCTTTTTCCCGAAATTTACTTGAGATCTTTGGAGAAAATGAGCTACTTAAACTACAAATTCGTGAACCAGAAATTGAGATTGAGATTAAGCCTAGGATTGCTTGTTTTGGGAAAGTGGACAATAAAATTTCCGTGCGAGTTCGTGAACAGTATGAACAAAACCCTTACCCTAAATGGATAAATTTATGCCTATCTCCCGATGCAAAACCTATCAGTGAAGTGGCAAAGGAGCTCGATCTCCAGTTCGAAAACACAGAAATCCTGTTTGCCGACAACCCGCAAATCTTGGTCGCCGGGTGCGGGACCGGTCAACAGGCGTTGGAAACATCATCGAGGTTTAAGGGTTGTGATGTGCTGGCCGTTGATTTGAGTCTAAGTAGCTTGGCATACGCAAAAAGGAAGACAGACGAATTAAGGCTCAGCAACATCGATTATATGCAGGGCGATATTTTGCAACTACATTCAATTGATAGACAATTCGATTTAATTGAGAGTACGGGTGTTTTACATCACATGGCAGACCCTAAGGTAGGGTGGGCCGAGTTAGTCCAACGACTAAAGCCAGGCGGGTTAATGAAGATAGCGCTTTATAGTGAATTCGCGCGCGGAGACATAGAAACGGCGAGAGGCACTATAAAACACCTTGATTTGGCATCAGACCAAAAGAGCATTAAAAGTTTTAGACAACAAATAAAAGATCGGACCCACCCTGATTTATTTCCATTAACCACGTGGTCGGATTTTTACTGCCTCAGTGAATTTAGAGATCTTGTCTTCCATGTGCAGGAACATCGTTTTACCTTGCTTCAAATTCAAGGCCTCCTAAAAAAGTTAAGGCTAAATTTCGCAGGTTTTGAACTTATTAATAATAAGGAGTTCATCGATCAAAACTCAGCCCCTGAGGCTCTATATGATCTAGAGATCTGGCATAACTTTGAAGTTGAGAATCCAACTTATTTCTCTGGGATGTATCAGTTTTGGTGTCAAAAAGCTTTTGATTAATATTGTAATTTTTGAGTTTATATTTAACGATATTCGGTAACAGATATAGAAGTTAGTAAAAATTTATAAGGCCAAGCTACTTTTAAAAAATGACCCGCCGCGTGTGAACCACGGTGGATCATTTTGCTGTTCTTACCTTTTTGGTTAGTAGCGTACCGTCCTAAAAGGCTTCATCAAACATTAAACCTTTCAACTGTTCTAAATTGTTTGCAAGGTCTAATAGCTCCTGAGAAGGGATTTGCCGAATCACCGCACCCGTATCAGTTCTTACGACTCGAATAACCGTAGAGTTTGATTGTCGGTCCACTCCAAATTTTAGTTGACGGCTTCGCATACGCATTTCGTTATTCAAATATGCAAGGACATCATCAATTCGGTCTTGGACTTCCTTTCTCAAAATAGCTCGATTTTCACCGGCACTTTCAAGTTCTCGAGCCTTAAGTCTCGGATCTGCTTGTCGAAGCTGGGTTGTCTTCTCTATCGGACTCGATATATCAGACTCCGCAACTGAGATTTTTGACAACGAGGCAAGTTCTCGTGAGACCGTTTCCAACGACTTCATTTGGTTAGCCGTGATGCTGGAGATCGATTCTGCTGCTGTTAATTTCTCCATAGTTTCTCCTTAAGGGCCTTCTTTATGCCGTGGCAGGGATTTAACACAGAGGTTCTGCAGTAAATCCTGCCACTCTTATAAAGCAGCGCTCCCTATCTTATTGCAACAGGGCCAGCTGGGCTTGATCGACTACACTGGCTTGAGCGACCATCGCCGTCGCCGCTTGGGCTTTAATCTGCGCAGCTGCAAGTTTAGCAGTTTCAACAGCGAAGTCGGTCCCTGCTGATTCCGATTGGGCAGAATAGCCGGCAGCTATGAATCCAGCTGCAAGGCTTAACGACTGAAACATCTTAGATGCGTTTACCGCATCAGCGGCATGCGCAGCCATATTTTGAACCTCTATCTTTAGAGCTGGAAGGATTGCGGCCATGGCTGCAGCACCGTTAACCGCGGCGACGTTAGCTACGGCAGCAAAACCCGCGTTACCACCTACGGTTGTGGTGTTAGCACCCGCAATAGTAGCTCGTCCGATACCAGTCGCGGCAACCGTAGCGTCACCCAGAGCCATGTTCTCAGTTTTTACAGCGGCTATCGCGAGTTCAGAACCCTGCGCGGCAGTTGCTATTATTTGATCCATGTAGTCATGGAGTGCCAGATAGCGAGCCCCAGCCGCACTATATTCTGACGCGTCATAGCCTGTTTGTGAGAATTTAGAGGCTATTTCTAGCTGCTCTTGGGACGCAGCGTGTAAGGCGTTTGCCAGTCCTGCATAACCCTCATATCGCCCTGCCATGATTCTCATGTTTGAAGAACCGGCACCGTAGGAAGTTGCGCGCGCTTGCGAGGCCGCCTGAATTCCATTCGATCCGTTCCGTCCGCTGGCTATGTTGGTCACAGCGTGATTTGCAGCTCTGCCAAAGGATGACACAGCTGCCGCCGCCGTTTGTGCTCCTGTATTTATAGTAACAGTCATAATCGTATTCCTATGTAATTAATTTAAAGTTGAGCTCAATTTTGACCTCTGACCTCTGACCTCTGACCTCTGACCTCTGACCCACCCGTAAACGGGACTAGATTCTTTAATTCAACAACCTCAGCATCACTTGTTCCATTTGGCCGGCCTGCGCCACCATTGCTGTAGCTGCTTCATTTACTATTTTGTTAGTCGCCATCCTCGCAGTTTCGAGGGCTAAATCGGTGCTCAGTGCTTTTGAAATAGCAATATAACCCGCCGCCTCCTCTGCGGCAGCAAAGCCCGCTACGCTCGCAGCCTGCGCAATTCCGGATAGTGCCTCGGCAGACGCGGATGTATTTTCAACCTCTTGTTTCAGAATAGGGATCGCTGCGGCAAACTCTGCTGCAGAATCTATGTTGGCTACGATTGGCGCGGTGGCTATTCCCGTGACTGTCGCTGAGTTCGCTGCCCTCTGCCATGCTCGCGTCGCGGGCCCGGCAACAACGGCGCTACCACTGGCAAATCCTTCTGTTTTAATCGCATTAAAATTTCCGCTACCAATAGGGGGGGTTGCGATTAGCTGTGTAATGTAATTATCTAGGGCGACGTATCGTGCGCCAGCAGCCGAATATTCGGAAGCGTCGTACCCGGTTTGCGAGAATTTGGCGGCGATTTCTAATTTGTGTTGCGTTAGTGCAACGATCGAGTTCGCGATGCCAGCGAACGCTTCATATCTCCCCGCGTGAATTGCTAGGTTTCGCGCGCCCTGCTGAAAAGATCTGACTTGGGCATCCACGGTTCCACGCTGGCCGAAATCTGGGGCCTTACCTGTCGCGATTCGTTTTACTGAAACATTGGTTGCGCTCTTTGAATTGTTCGCTGTGTTGACTGCTGTAAGAGTGCTGAAATTAGTGATGGCTACCATAATCAATCCCTTCTTATAAACTTAAATATATACAAACTATGTTTTAGTTTTGCAGTAATGCTAAGACGTATTGTTGTTTTGTGTTGGCCTGCGAAAGCATTGCAGTCGAGGCTTGGGCTCGGATTTGTGCGGCGGCCAGTCTTGCGGTTTCTGCTGCGAAGTCAGTGTTTTGAACGGTCCCCGTGCCTGAACTTACCGCTGCTGATTCTGCCCGCATTCCCTGTGCTATTGTCTCAAGAGATCTGGCTTGTGCGGCATAGGCACCAGCCTCGCCTGCCGCCGCAGGGATCGCGGCTTCCAGTTTAGTAATCTCAGCACTCCACAAGGCGCTACTGTTGAGGTTAGCGGGGCCGTCGAGCGCCTGGGAACCGAGTGCGGTGCCGGTATTTGCGATGCTCCACACGAGACCCGTCTGCACGATATCACCACCGCGACCTACGTGTGTACGTCTGGCACCGCCCGCCCCAAAGGGAACCGCGCCGTTATTATAACCTTGGCCTGCGATGCTCGTTATATTAGCCGACAGAGCTCTATACTCTGCGTTGGCGGAACCGTATTGAATTGCCGACCACCCCGGATTAGACATTTCCACTGCCAGCTCCTTCATTCGAGCCAGGTGGCTGACTATCGCGTTACCCTTCGATGCGAAAAGTGTAAACATTGCGGCGCCATCTAGCGCGTTTTGTGCACCCCTATCTAAGCTTCGAGTCTGCGCCTCTCCCCACTTTGCCACCGATGCACTGGCGGTGTCTGTGACCCCCAGCCCGTTGTTGACTCGTTTCCCTGTCGAAATCCTGACGATCGAACTGTTAACCTCTCGACTGGAGTTGTTGATAGAGTCGATTGCAAAATTTGCACTCGAGTTTGTATTGATTGATATCATTTTTTCACCTTTTTGCTTTCTCTACTTTTTGTATTGATTTCGATTTAACCTTGCCTGTATTTCCATTAACCTATATCCGATCCCTTTTGTTTATAATTCATTGCTGCTGGCTTCTTTTCAAAAATGCCGAGCCATAGGCAATTTGGCTTATGCTGTTAAGTCTAATTTTTCCTTGTGATTCCGGCGCCGATCGGAATGATTAACCTTTAAAAGATGCTGTTAATGTTTTGTCATCGATACCTCTGGAACGTATTTACTTTTATTAATTGCTCGTTCTAAAAACCAAAGAGCTATTTAGTCTAGTAACATGCTTACTAACTGATGGTCCTGATCTCCTTGCGCTAAGAGCGCGGTGCTTGCTTTTGAGATGATCGCGCTTTTCGCTAGATAGCTTGTCTCTGCTGCATAATCGGTGTCCGTTATTTTTCCCAAAGAATTACTCAAATTCGTTACACTCGCTGAAAGTGTTTGGGCAGTTATTTCCATTTGGTTGACGTAACCTTTAACCGTTGTGTTTTCAGTCACCGCCGACTCTAGGGCATCTTCTATTCTTGCTGCGGTAATCTTCACGCATTCGCGGGTCGAACCATCGTCACGCCTAAAGTTGTGTCGGAGATCATCTCCGCCGCACAGCGGACAGGCGACGGAGCTCATAAAGGTGTTCCCGCCTAATCCTCCGGTCGCCGCATTGGCGTTGTTAACCGCCATATCTTTTATTTGTCCGGAGACACTTGTATTGGCATCTACCCGCACACTGTAGGTACCAGAAGCTGCGAGCAAAGCGCCGTCATTCCACTCAGTGTTCGCAGAAATCCGCCGAATTTCGTCAAGATTACCGACCCACTCTCGGTTTAAATCAATGCGTTGCTGTTCGGTGTAACCGTCGTTTAGGGCCTCGGTTGCCAATTCTTTTGACCGGACTAATAGGTCGACGATGGTATTGCTGGCACTCTCAACTGTTTTTAAGGTTGAAATCGCGCTATTGGTATTTTTGAGTCCCTGAGACTTACCGACTATTTCACTTTTCAGGTTTGTTTGAATAGAAAAGTCCGCTATTCCATCACTTGCCAAAGTTATCTTTTTCCCCGTAGATAATCTTTCGACTGACTTATCCGTTATCTGATTGACATTGTTTAAAACATGAAGAAATTTATTCGCGTTTATGTTTGTTTGTATTGAAATCATTTTTCTTATAGCTCCAGTTCTAATTCGGGTGGCTC
>PAEL01000115.1 GCA_002700775.1 Gammaproteobacteria bacterium
TATCAACCATTTGTTCTTGATTGATTACTCTTAGGTAATCTATTTTGTCATAAAGTGTTTCGCTATTAAGTGGCATTTATCTCCAATTATCTAAATCCATATTACTTGTTTCGTACCCTGTAAAGCTAGGATTATAATCGTACCCTAGTTCTGCAAAGCGTTCTTTTTGCATACGCCTAATTGCTCTCATTGGAAACCAACTAGCCATAACTATATCAGTCTTTGTACCTACTGTCTTGCTTTTATTTTTAGCAGAACTAAAATACACCAACTGACTTGTATATAAGTTTACCTTCTCTTGGGCTTCAAAGCTAAGATATGGCAAAGAAATATTTTTTTCTTGAAACATTGGTCGCATAGCTGTAACACCATACAGAGGGTCAAATTTGTTTTTAAATGTTTCGTGACCTTCTAAAAATACTCCATGCTTAGATGCAAAATCTCTAATACTTCTATCTTGTCTTATTGCTTTTTGAAATCCATTTTCTTCTATAACCCAATGTGACAAATTGTATTTTAACCACCATTCTTTAATAATATCTAATGCTTGTGGAATACCTCCACCTAAACTGTTATTCATATCAACCATGTGTAATGTATTTTCTGCAGAGTCATAAGCCCACAAAAATGCAGCTTGATAACCTGTAGAGGCAGGGTCTAACCCTGCTATTAGTCTTGTACCTGGAGGTACTTGACCAATATCTCTTTTTTGATTACGACAGGCTTCTATCTCTTCACGACTAAATAAACTTAGACCATCAGGCATAGCAACATTGAGATAAACCATTTCAAATATAGCTCTACCACCTGTAGTTTCTGCTGCTCGTTTTCTATCCATTAACCATTTGTAAGTTCTTTTACCTGCCCACAACATACAGTCAACATGTTCTTCCTCATTCCAATCAGGTAATGTACATCCACTGTCGTGTGCTTCTTCTACTAAAGTTTTCCAAGATTCGTTATCCACAAGATGAGAATACAAATCGTCATAGTGCTGTCGTGAACCAATTACAATCATTGCAGTATGTTCCTCTTTACGACTAGATAGTGTTGTAGTCCACCAGTTTCTTGTGTTCTCTCTAGAAGCAGGTTGCATTGTAGAACTGTGGTCCTCAATGTCATCAGCAATAATTATGTCACAGTCACGTGATAGAATCTTTCCCCCCTTACCTACAGCTACCATTGTCGGTGACTTAATACCTGCAACAGTACGTGTACCTACAGTAAATTGATTCTGTGACCAGTTCTTACCAGAGCGGTTATCTGGCTTAAAAGATGTTCCTGGCATACAATATGCATCTCTGAGTTCTTCGTTTGTGTCAAGCACGTCTAGGACGGCGCTAAGGGCATTTTTAGCTATATCTTCGTTTCCACCTACCCACATGATACGTGTGTTAGGGTTCTTGCATATCTGATACACAGCAAAGTGTATTAACAGTTCTGTCTTTCCATGTCTAGGGGGGCTTAATATCAACAGTTCTTTACCGTTTTCTATGCTATCTATAATGTTATTTATCCAGTTAGTGTGAAAAGGCGCGGTGTCATACTGTTTACCTAGTTCGGTTCGGAAGTATTTTTGTCGGAAGGTAGCAAAATTTTCTAATGCATCCTTAGCTTCTTCTGATAGTTCCCAATCTTCTGCAGCTATAGAGTTTCTACTGTCTATCTTGTAGGCAGCGAGCATGCGACTAACAGTAGCTGAAGTGCAACCGAGGAGGGAAGCCGCGTCAGCTACCGTCATGTCGCCTGTTGCAACCTGGTCAGCTATTCCCTCACTTACAAAAGCTTGGTAATATTGACCCCTTCTAACACTAGCATAGTCGCCATCGTCAGACTTACGTTCTATATTAATAGGTTTTATGTCAGCCTTTGTGTTATGTCTTTTGTCTCTAGCAAACTGTCGTTTTTGGCAGGTAGTAGAGTGAAATTTACGCTGTCTGCCTGTTAATTTCTTCCTACAACCCTCTGCAATACAGATTACATTTTGTGACATTTAACTATCTTTCTTTAGATGTTTGTATAGTGAGAATTATATGGTATAGTCCTGTTTATTACAAACACTTAACACAAGTATTTTGTTACAGGTGAAGTTGCAATCGGGATGCGGAAAGCTGCTGACTGGCAAGACAGTACACTAGAAAGACAAAGGCAGTACCCAAGGACTCAAGAACTTGTTAGGTCAAACATCTACCCCTAATGCCCGCTAACGCCCATACTTACTGGGGTTTCTGTAAAGAATTACCAGCATATATTTCTAGACATACGTACTATATACAGACAGGTCAGGTTAACATATGGTAGTCAAAGACTATATTATGACCAATAAAAGAATTAACCTATTAATTTTTCTATATACTGTATCTTACCTTCCAGACCTCTGGAAGTCAGGTAAGATACTCAGTATATACAGTAAAATAAAAGAGTATATAGGTACTTTAAGTTCCCTTACTGCCTAATGATTTCCTATACAATACTATAAACTATGATACGTTCTCTCCCGACTACAAAGTAGTCGAGAACGTCTCGAAGAAAGGATATAACATTACATGAATATATAGTTGCAAAGATACATATAGCTAAGTAGGGAGTTGATGATAGCTATATGAGGAGTGACCACCGAGGACAAACCTAGAGACACAATAAGCTCAGCATCACGAGAGTGTCTTAGTTATACATATCTTGAAGTCTTCCCTTCCGACCTCTGGAGGTCGGTAAGACTTCTGGATATATATATAAATATATGTATGTCAGCTATAAATAATCAATTATAAAATAGATTAAGAAAGGAGATTATACTATGGCAAATCAAATGGAGACTGAGCAATACAGAGTATGCGCAATATCTGGAGAAACTATTACTCAATGGAGTGATTTAATATGGACAGATGTATACGATAAAGCTGAGAGAAAATATAAGAAAGTTCCTACTCACGTATCTAAGAAAGCATTCTGGGAGNTAAGTAAATCCAGTCCAACTCATCCAAGCAACATCAAGGAAGTATCCGAAGATGTGCAGGAGGAAGTTGCTGTAGAAGTTATGGCTGAAGANGCNGCATACTAAACAGTATGTTGTTAGTACCTATCATCCCCTTTGGTAGGTACTATAGAACATATTAGAAAGGAAATACTATGAATAACTGTATGAGATGTAATAATAAAAGTCATTCTATTATAAATATATATAACCAAAATGACTTTCCAACTAACTTATGTAATAAACATAAGAACTTTAAACCAAATAAATTTATTGTATGGATAGACCATAAGTATCACTTACATTATGTACATCCAAAAACTTATATGAGAATACACGGTATATCATATAAAGAAGCCAAACTTAAGTACTATAACTTTAAGTTATGGCAACAAAATACAATAAAGCAAAAGTAATTAGTCAATAGAAAGGAATTAAGTTATGGCTAAATTTAAGAATAAAAAAGTATGTCGAGTATGTACGTACCCGATAATATTCTATAAAGATGCGTACTGGAAACCTAGTACAAAGAAAGATAAAAATGGAGAACTAATTAAGTATCCATTGAATATCCATTACGTTGACTGTGCGAGCCAAGCATACATGCGAGGCGAGGACTTATGGGAAGTATCTCGTAGACCATTAAGCAAGTTAACACAAATGCGATTAGCATTTAGATAAATATTATATATGTGCCTGTTAAGTCAGGCATATATGTATACTATATAACACTATGAAAGGAATATTATGAAGGTAAGACGTACATATATACAAGATATAAATAAATTAAAACCAAAAAGAACACCAATATTATTAAAGATTAATAAAAACAATTAAACTAAATAATATATTAACTAAGAAAGGAATACTATGGATAACATAATCGAAATAAAGAACGCATTAGATACGATAAAACCGTTACTTAATGCTTCACAAGTAAGCACGTTAAATCAAATGCTTGTCGATGCTATTACTTCATACCATGAGGGACAGATAGATGAGAAAATTGATAGCGATTTAAGTGCGTTAAACATTATACGAAGTGAGTTTATATTCAATGACTCACCCTTCTAATTAAAACATATGCATCTGCACGCTTTACATTTGTCTTGCGTGCATCTGCATACAGACACATATGAAAGGATACTATGGACAAAACTATAGAAAAATTACAACTATTAAGCAACAAACAGTTAACGACAATAATCTTATGGTTAATAAGAGACTTACTTAACTGGAGTAAAAACGATAGAGTGCGTGATGAGTTACGTTCACACAGTGCAATGATACTTGAGGCATTCTTATATCAAATTAATAAACAAACTATAAACGAGGAGGAATAATGTCTAAACCAAAATTATATACAATGTTTGTATCATTTTCAGCTATGGATATGGAACAAGCAATAGAATATATACATGAATTAGATGATAAGGATATTAGAAGTTGTTTGGAGGAGGAATAATGCCTAACTGGGTAACAAATAATGTAGTAATTACAGGAGATAAACAAGATATAAATAAATTATATGATGATATATCTGTTGATGAAGATGTATATTACTTAGCTAATACAATGCCAACACCATTTGAATTAACAGAAGTACACAGTGGTTCAATAACTATTGACGGTGTTAGATACAGTAACTGGTATGAAGATGATGATGGTACTAAACGACCAGTATTAGATATGACAAACGATGAGTTAAGAGAAAAATATAAATGTACTAACTCTATTGACTGGCAGTATCTTAACTGGGGTACTAAATGGGGTGACCGAGAAACTCAGATAATAAGTAAAGATGATAAGAGTATTGTCCTTACATTTGAAAGTGCATGGGGTGAACCATTCTTATTATTACAACACATAGCAGAAATGTATGATGTAGAAATAACTAATAAGTATCTTGATGAGTTTGAGTATGACTTACCCGAACCACACCGCACAGATTATCCAATAGAAAACTTTGGTATGGTAGAACAAGAGCATATTAATTCATTTGTAAAATTAATGAAACAATTTGATAGATAATGGGTGGTTGGTTGTTATGCGAGGGATGTGGACGTTACTCACATACACACAATGGTGGTGGTTTAATTAATAACTTTCATTATTGTGAACCCTGTTACCCTGAATATATAGAGGAGGAACTATGACATATAAATATGTAGACAGTAATACTAAGAAAGATGAGAATGTATTATCAGTTGACTTTGCATTTAGTGGTGATACCACAATGGAAGACGCAATTGAACAGATAGATACGTTAGTACTTAACATTGATAATGATGGTGATATAGATTTTAATTATCATCAACCAAGAATGTATAGTATATCACATCTATCTAGTATTTTAGATTAACTAACGCTAGCTATTCACAGCATTGTCCATAGTCACGCAAGTGATTCTGTGAGTAGCTTGTAGCACATAGAACAATATGGGATAGTGGTTTTAAAAGAACTAACTTTCTCTCTCGCTAACCTAGTACAGATGTTTTGTGTGTTACAAGCTACTTATATGTACGTAGCTATTGGAGTATGACTGAGTTACATCGTTGCCCGCGACATACCACTCAGTCATGTCTCCTTCTCTCTCGGTACGTTTGTGCTTCGAGAGAAGTCGACTATAAAAGAAAGGAAACATTATGGAAGTAATAGGTATGTCATCTAGGAAACGCAATATGAATAAGTATTATATTGTAGCTAACTATATGGCAGAAGATAGTAATGACGATAAGTCATTTATTCCAGACGACAATGACGGTAAACATATGGTATATCGTGTTGAAGTATGGTCAGATAGTCTAATCAATGCTATCAATCGTGGTATGGAGATAATAACTCATGCACGTGCAGAAACTATGGCTGATTATATTAACAGTAATCCAATGTATATGGAACAAGATACATTTACACGACAAGATATAGAAGATATCTATGAGCAAGCTGTAGAGATTGGTTTGTTTCAGAATTGGTTAGCAATGCAACCAACATCTATACAAGCTAACAGAGCAGATGATGAAGATAAACTAATTGATATGACTGTTGATAATGTTATGCACCATGCCTCACATATTGGCGATGATGCAGAAGATTTCCTAAAGGAGCAAGACAATGACAATGCCTGAAGGAATGCAAGCTGCTACACCACCCGAACCATATCTAAATAGAAAAGGTAAGCAACCTAGTCTATTAACAGATGACAAAGTAAGAATACTTTTATCATCACCAGAACAATGGTTCATTATATCTACTAAAGACAAGTGGATTAGTGGTGTTAAAGCAAACATTGAGTCTATGACTCAGCGTAATATCGCACACTTATCAGACAAAGGTAAGTTTGAGATACAACAAAGAAGAAATAAAACTGGACAGATAGATATATATTGTCGATTTGTCCCTAACTATAAAGAGGAGATACTATGAGCAACAATGATTGTTGGAAGATGATAGCTTCTGTACTAGGTAAGACACGTAGAACATTACTATACGGTCCACCAGGTACAGGCAAAACATATAGTGCTGTTAAGCAAAGCACCCCATTAGATATGGACGGTAAAGCTAATGTTTATCAGATTACTATGACAGAAGATACGGCAGCTGCTAACTTAGAAGGTTTCTATAAGCCTGCTAAAGACGGTGGCTTTGAGTGGCATGACGGTATTGCTATTCAAGCATGGCGTAACGGTGGTAGATTGGTTATCAATGAGATAGACCACGCTTCACCAGATGCTATGACATTTCTACATGCTATTCTTGATGACCAAGACATAGCAATGTTGACATTAAACAATGATAATAAGGAGACAGTACGTCCAGCTGAAGGCTTTCAAGTCGTAGCTACTACGAACAGTCCACCTGAATCATTGCCACTAGCGTTAAAAGACAGATTCCCTGTGAAAATATATGTTGACAGTATACACCCTAAAGCAATGGAGAAATTTCCAGATGAGTGGCACGGTGTAATTAATGACACAACATTAGTAGAAGATGATGAAGAACGTATCTCAGTACGTGCATGGACAGAGTTCTTTGCATTACAAGATAAAGGTTTCACAGCAGAAACAGCAGCTCAGTTAATCTTTGCAGACAAAGCAGAAGAATTAATAGATGCTGTTACATTAGCTCGTGCCTAACAGTAAAGCTTATCCGTATCCAGAGATTGTTACTGGTGAGAAATGGGAAGTAATAGGTACTGTTAACAACAGTCCCGAAGGTGTTACAGATAATCTCAACAGACAGATGACAGTCCCACTCGACAGAGAGTGTGAGGAATGTGGTATCAACCATAGTCGTATGATACGTAGACATGAACTTGGTCATGCCAAGTGGAGTCCCAAAACTATGGGTAAGCTAAAGCCTGGTGTACGTGCAGAAGCTGTTCATGTACTAGAAGAAGTTAGAATTAACCATCTTTTGTACGAGAACAAACTGCCATTATCTGAACCTTCTAAATGTTTAGATATGATACAACAAAAAACTAACAAGCTAGTTTATGAATCAGGTATTGCAGAGATAATACTTATGGGTCTAGCTAGTAAATGGAAAGTACCAGATAATTATGCTAACCGTAGACATGCTACTTACAAATACAATGATGAATGGGTTGTTATGTCATCAGCTATAAATATGATTTATAGTGATGATACTGTTACTGAATATCGTAAGAATCAAATTCAGTATGCAGAAAAAGTTATTAACATGTACCATCAAAACATAACTAATCATGGCTATGGTCAAACTATTAGTTATCGTAAAGTACAAAAGTATGCAGAACCATTGAGTGCAATACTTGATATGTTCAGGGATGCACCTACACAGGATGAAGTATACAAACCTAAACCAACACCTAATATCGTACCTAGTATGGATGAAGGTGAAGGTGACTCAGAAGAATCTAATGAGCTAGGCGGTGGTTCTTTAGAACAACGTACTAGAAATGATTTGTCTGAAATGTTATACAGAAGTACTCAAGGTACAGGTCAATGGGGTGAAATGTTTACGCATCAACCTCCATTAACTGTTAACCTGCAAGGTAGACTTAAAGGTGGTAGAGCATATAGACCAGCTGACTTTGGTTACAATCCTAAATACATTAACAGATACTGTATAGATAAAAAAATATTCAAACAAAAGATGACACAACTAGGTGGCACAATACTTATTGATGCATCTGGTTCAATGTCATTTAATGGTGAAGATATCTTAGAAATTATGCAGCTATTACCTGCAGTTACTATTGCTATGTACAATGGTACTGGTCATACAGGTGACTTACGTATCATTGCTAAGAATGGTAAGCGTGTATCTGAAAAGTATTTAGATGAACATTCAGGTTACGGTAATGTTGTAGACGGTCCTGCTTTAGAATGGCTAGGTACACAACCAGCTAAAAGAATATGGGTATCAGACATGCATGTGTTTGGTGCGCATGGTGATACTGCTGGCTTTAATCTAATGGCTGATGTTAATAAGACTGTTAGAAAATACAATATTATTAATCTTAAAAACATAGAAGAAGTAAAGGAACATGGACTTAAATTGAACATGTGATACAGTGGTAAGGAAATAAGGTAAACCCGCAAGGGTGCAAAGTTCCTTTCCTTTGTAAAGCCTTAACTCGGAAGTGGAATAGAGTCGTAGGAGAACTACGAACAAGGTTTCAAATGATGTCAACAATCATCCTATAGTGAACACCACTTCACTTACCCTATTAGAGACACGCTGGCAGGGAGACGGAGCTGTGAGTGTGCTAATCATGCACGCGAAACAGCGAGGGAATCCCGGAGAGGCGTGTCACGAAACTAAATACACACATAAATACAATACTGTGAGTATAATGAATACTATGAAAGATATAGATAAACTGCTGTCAGAAGCAGAAACAGGAAAGCATAGCAAGGTACTCGATAGAATCACTGACGAAGCTAAACCTTTTTGGCTTGGATGTGAAGAAAGAGTAATTGCTGGTAGACAATTGAAACCTTATGTAGTATCTAGACTACTTAAAGAACATTTCAATATCAAGATAAGTGAATCCGCAGTAAGGAATCATTTCATAAACTTGTTAGATAACAATGGCAAGTAAAGATAACATAGACGAACTATTTGCTGAGGCTGAATCACTTAAGATTCAAGCACTCAAAGCAGATAACCTTCGTTTATTAAAACAATTAGATAAAGCTAAGAATAAAAAAGCTGACCTAATTGAAGCTTTACTTGAAGCAGTTAATACTAACTTAAGGACGTGGGATAAACCTAAGATACCTAAACCTACAATCTCCAAAAAAAATAAAGATGAAGAAGTAGCTGTTGCAATACTATCTGATGTACAACTTGCAAAAGTAACACCAGATTATAGCACAGAGGTAGCTGAGGCACGTGTAATTGAGTACGCTAATAAGATTGTAACCTTGACAAACCTACAACGACATGCACACACAGTAAAAAAGTGTGCAGTTTTAGTTGCTGGTGACATAGTCGAAGGTGAACTAATCTTCCCAGGTCAATCACACTTAATAGATGCAAGTCTATATAACCAAGTGACAGTAGATGGTCCTAGAATCTTGACAAAATTCTTTGACATATTACTTGCTAACTTTGAGGAAGTAGATGTTACATGGGTAATAGGCAATCATGGTAGCTTAGGTGGTAGAGCTAGAAAAGACTATCACCCTGATAGCAACAGCGATAGAATGTTAGGCAAAATTATGTCTATGGTATATGAAAAAGAAAAACGTATAACATGGCAGATACCTACAGGTGACGAACATTGGTTTGGTATTGCAGACCTAGGTAAGAAATGTAGGTTCTTTATATGGCATGGTGACAATGTAAGAGGTCACGGAGGATTCCCTTGGTATGGTTTCGGTAAGAAACTACTAGGTTGGAAAGCCTTAGCCGCAGCTAAGTTAATGCCTGACTTTGATTACGCTGTAGCTGGACACTTCCATACACCTACAACTATGTACGTAAATGACATACGTTTATGGGTCAATGGTAGTACTGAAAGCTACAACACTTATGCACAAGAACAGTTAGCTAGTATGGGAAGACCATGCCAGTACTTGTTGTTTGCTAAGCCAGGTCAAGGCGTAACTGCTGAATACCTTGTAAATTTAGAAGATGCATGAGTATAATAAGTATATGGCTAACTTAATTGTCAAGTCTAAATGGAAGTTAACGAGTATAGAATACTCTGGTTTAGGTGATAGACCACAAGTAATACTTGCTAATGACCAAGGTGACGTAAAGTTAATACCTCTTGAACGTGGTATAACTAACATTGCGAAGCTAGTAGACTTGAATACAGAAGAAGAATAGAAACTTCCTTCTGCCTCGGCACTATTGCCCTTCGGCAGAAGTAAGTAAAGAAAGGATAGTTATGAATAATAACGTTGACTTGTTATCCCCATTTCCACAGGAGCTAGTAAAAAAAGCACCTGCTGGTAAGTTCGGGGATTACGTACCACACGCTAATTATGTAGAAAGACTACGTGATAGCGGTGTTAAATACTCTTGGTCATGTGAACCTGTATATGGTACACACAACGGAGAGAAAAGAATAGTCGGAGCTAAAGGAACTATAACCATAGAAGGTATGGGTAGTTATGATGGCTTCGGTGATGTTGATACCTTCAAGCTTGGCAATGCTAAGTTTAATGACGGTAACAACCTTAAAGATGCAGAGTCTGATGCATTCAAACGTGCATGCATGAGGTTCGGTCTAGGTGTAGAGCTATGGTCTGGTAGTAAACAGACAGAAGAAGAACACTCTGCAGCTGGAGGTTCTAGTAACGGTTATGTACCTAAGCCTTATACAGAAGAAGATGCTGCTAAAGATGCTAAGGTAGAAGTAACCAAGGTTGATATGCGTAAGAAAGAAAACAAACTATCAACTGAAGATAAAGCTGCACATGATGCAATCATGGATAGTATCTTAGGTACTGAAGCATGAGTCAAGATGTACAGTTTATAGCAGAGACAGTGCAAGGTATGACTGCTAATGTAGAATCACAAGAAACTCTTAATAAGATACTTGGTTCTGCAAATCAGTATGCACAACTAAAGAAGTTACCTGCAGACAAAACAACATGGACAGATGAACAGTTAGATATGTACTTTGTTTACATAGAAAAGCTTGTTGATATGCCTACTGTTGTTACACAAGAATCATTTGATACTATGTCAATAGAAGAAAAGCTTGATGCTGTAGGACTTGAAGTAAACGATAGCACAGAGCCAGGTGTACAACCAGCTGGTGACATGCTAGGAAGCGTAGTTAAAAAGATGGAACAACAGAATAAATATCGTGATGACCTTAAATGTCCATTCTGTGGACAGATGGTGTACGATAATCGTAACAGTAAACGGTCAGAGAAAAGTCCAGACTTTACCTGCAGCACTAATGACCCTGTAATATGCGGAGGACATAGTGGTAAATGGCGTAAGTCTTGGTGGCTTGATAATTCAGACCTACCTAAAGAATGGAACTTAGANGGAGAATCAGTATGATACCTAGTTCATTCAGAGGTGTANTTGTACCCTCTTATATTAANAGTAAGACACAGTTAGTAGCTTGGGCATTAGAGGAGTTTATGAACTCAGACCCTATAACTAACTGGGAGTTTGTAAGAGAGTTGTACTGCCATAGATTTGGTGGGATACTCTTTAACTTNAGAGCAGAAGGTTATGAAATAACTACACTGCAAACTAAAACTAANGGACTTGTCAGTTANTACTGCACTAAGTTACCTACTAAAACTACCATTAGCTAATGATAGAAATATTAGTCGGGTGTTTGTTTCCTATTTTACTTACACCCGATACTTTAACTGAGTATCGTGAGTGCCGAGAAACACAGTATATGGTGTACAGTGTAGAACAATGGTTACCCACGATACAAAGTTATTTTAAAGATGAAGACGTTGTTCGTGCTGCAAAGGTTATCTTCTGTGAAAGCAGTGGACGACCTACAGTTGTAGGACAAAACACTGACGGTACGAATGACGTTGGACTCTGGCAGTTTAATGACAATACTTGGGCTTGGTTAAAATCTAAACTTGGTATAATAGGAGAGAGAACAAATCCAGAAGTTGCTACACGTTACGCAGCTTGGCTTATCTACAATGATGGATGGCATCACTGGAACTCAAGCAAACATTGTTGGAAAGGTAACTATGATGTATAAACAATACAACAAATTAATAAACGAAATGAAAGACGACATAAAAGATATGTTAAATCTTACATGTACAATCTGTAACAAAGCATACGTAACTACATTTGAATTAGTTAAGTATTGTTCTGATTGTATAGATAGATTAGAAAGAGAAATTGAGAATGGCGAAGTCTAATAAAATAAATATAGAAAACTTAAATATATTTAATCATCCTAGATATATGAAAGTATGGGCGCAGCAATTTAGTAAAGCATGTGGTAGTGATACGTTTAATGTAGCACCAGACACAATAACATTAAGATACTTGATGGAAAAATTTGTAAAAGATTACAACTTTCATCTTGAAGGATTAGAGGAGGAATAACTATGGGGAATACATTTAAAGCATTTGCATCTAAAGAAGCTAGAGATGCAACAACAGACATAAGTTCTAAAGAAAAGTTTAGAGCTTGGGAACAAAGTAAAAAAGATTTAGCTAAAACAATCAACACCTTTGGTGGTAAAAGATTACTAGGTGTAACAAATAAAGATGTACCTATATGGGCATCATATACAATAGATAAAGAAACACTTGATTTAAAAGTTAAGTTAACACACGATATAGAAACTATACGCAACTCAAAGCTATGTCCTAGACGTGTAACAATAGCTAATGGTGAACATGCACCAGACATGGAGCATGCTATGAGACCTAAGACAGCTAAAGATGTAGGTGAAGTTACACAAAATACATTACGTTATATAGATAAACTATTCGGTATGGCTGAATCAAGTATAGGTAAAGTAGATGGTAAATGTAGTACGCAATTGTTTATGCATGTATCTAACTGTGTATATGAAGGTTCATCAGCAAAAGATAAAGTAAGATGGAACGACATAATGAAAACCTGGGATATGCCTTCAGGTAAATACCTTACAGTATATGGATAGTTCACCAACATACAGACCTTTACCTAAGTATTTAACGATACAACCTAGCAAGATAGAAGGTCTAGGTCTGTTTACAATCAGGGCTATACGTGACTTAGAGACAAGCATTGGTGTCACACATGTGTTTATGGATGAAAAAGGACAGGTAATACGTACACCTTTAGGAGGATTCATAAACCATAGCGACAACCCTAACTGTGAAGTAAGACGTATGCACGGTACTTATGTTAACCATCTGTTCCCATTACGTCCTATTAAAGCTAACGAAGAAATTACACTTAAATATAGTATGTACAGTATTAATGAGTGATATAGCACCAATACGAGAAGAAGCCTTTAGAAGGGCTGGAAACGTCTGTGAGTGGGCAAATTGTAGCAGTAGTAAATGGTTAGAGTTAGCTCACTTAAAAGATATAGGTATGGGTGGCAACAAAGCACGCAAATATAATGTAGATAATACAGCTGTACTATGTAAGTGGCATCACGATATATACGATGGACGACAATCTATGGGTACTAAGGTAGCGTACAGAGAACTGTTAGAAGGATATTTAGATAGACACTCAGGTGTTACTTAGAAAAGTTACCCATTCCACCACCACCATGTTTCATTATACTTAATGAAGCACCACCAAACCGAACTATAGACGAAGGTCCACCTTTACTTTTAACAAAGTTAGTAGTATTACGTCCATGCATTGTACCTTTGTTACCATAAATAACTTTAGGTGTTTTAATTGTATGTGTTTTTGGAAAAGGTTTACCGTAAGATTTTCTAGGTCTTGCATTACTTAACCCAGGTGCATTGTTAGTTATACTACTAGTATATCCTCTAATAACTGTTCCTTTATTTGCATAACGATTAGTTGTTTTAGAATTTAATATTTGGCTTGTAGATTTTAAATTTTCATATGGTCCATAATGTCTAGGCATTTCCCATGGAAATTGTTTTGGTTGTGTCATCCAAAATAACCTTGGTTTTTAAGCTTCTTCATATCTTTCATATCTTGTGCAAGCTTGTCATGTTTTAAACCACGGTATACATTAGCAACGTCTGACGCAGTAAGTCTATCTTTACTAGCATTAGAACCGTATGCTTTACGAGCTAACGTTTGTTGTTGTTTAATACGTTTCTTTAACTCAGATTCACCTAATCCAACTACACCTTTACCTACTAATAAGTTTTTCATATCATTAGATATAGGTGTTACACCATACTTACCATTGCTTTTAGGTTTTCTTTTTGGCATTTTTACTTACTAACTGTTATTTGTTTCTTTGCATATGTTTTGATTACTGCAAGTGCAGCACCACCACCAGCTAACGCAGCTAACTGAATTACTTCAGCATCTACACCAACTAGAGGAGCAACTGTTAACGCACCTATGAACGCTTCAATGAAGGTCCATGCAGTTCTTTCTATCATATCTTTAAGTTGTTCACTCATCTTATAACTCCAAGCGTCATTCCAAGGAGTCCACCACACGTTTTTCTGAAACGTCCCATCAGATTTTCTTTTACGTTTGCCTTGTGCAAACATTAACTACTGTAATCCTTGTCTAATTTAAACTTATTAAAAGCTTTTGGTATAACTTCTAATCCAGTCATAATCATAGGACTTCTTTTGTAGAAATTTTTAGCAACTTTAGTAGCAATAACTGTAGCTTTAGCTACGTCTCCACCAAAATCTTTAATTGCTTTATCAAACACTTCACTATATTTTGGCGTAGTTTCTATTTTACCTATGTTAATAGCTTCTTTAGCAGGTTTAGGAGGTGTACTAACAGCTGTTCCTGTTTCATTTACAGTACCTGTAAGTCCTCCACCTAAGTCAAAAGATGTAACAGCTTTAATTCTTTCACCAGAGAGTGTGTCACCACTAGCTCCTGGTCCTTGTACATAATAAGCAGGTTTATCATACTTAACATCTGCAGCTTGTGCTTTTTTAATTGCTTCAGCTCTACCTGCTTCTGATACTTGGTAGGAAAAATCTCCACTAGCTTTAGCTGATTCAGCAGAACTAATAGACGAACCTGGATTCATCATAGGTTGTTTAATATTACCTTGTGCATCTAAGCCTGTCATTGTACGTTCTTTTGCATACAATGCTTCACTAGGATTTTGTCTTTTAGTTATATAACTTTTTGTATTTTTAATATCTTTTTTAAGAACACCTATTTCTGCAGCTAAATCAGGCATTGAAACACCTTGTTTAGATAATTTTGTTTGTAAGTCTATATCACCTTTTAATTTTTTGTTTAAAGAATCTAATTTAACTTGAGCTTTACTAATTTCCATAGCACCTTGGTCTGTTGTAGGAAATTTATCTTTGACATTTAACTTAGGTACATCTCCACCATCACCTAATATACCTTTAGTTTCACCAAATAATCCTTCAGTGCTTCTACCAGTACCTGTATTAATACCTTTAGGTGTACCTACTGCAGCTTCTGCAGTTTTACTAGCTTTAGCTGTAACATTAACTGATGCACTTTTAATATCATCAGCAGACATTTCTATACCCGCTTGTAAGTTAGCAGTTTTAATACTCTGTTCTGCTTGTAATTCTTCTAATGGTGTACCCATTTTTGCTTTTTCATACTCTGCTTTAATATCTAATTCAGCAGCTTCATCTGCTAATGATTTACGAACATCATCAGAAAGATTAGGTGTTTCTAAATATTTATCTATAGTTCCTATTTCTTCTGTATATACATTGGTAGCTCTAGCTATTTCTGCTTCTGTGTATGTAGTAGCTCCAGTAAAATCTTCCATTCTAGTACCACCTATACCTGCAGGCGCACCTGGTATTCTCTTAGCTGGTTGACTAGACAATATATCTTCAATAGATTTTGTTTGTGCAGATGATAGTTTTTTACCAGCCATCTCACCTTTTTTTAATACGCCTTCTAAAACTTCTACTTCGAATTGACCAAAGCCTGAACCTTTACCAGACACGTCTTGAAGTATTTGATTACCATAATTATCTATACGGTTTGTAATACGTACATTATCTTTACCTAGTAAAGCTTTATCATCAACACCTTTTTCAGGCATCTCACTTGTACCTACATCTTCCGATAGTTTAGAACTTCTACTAAATGGTATGTTTCTCATTAATCAATCTTTCTGCCGTCTAGTTTAGCAGACATTACTTGAATTTCTCCACTTATCTCTGATAATTTATCTATTACTGTACTTGTAAGTATGACATCATCAGTAGATTTATTAGATATTTCTTTAACATCTCCATCATAATCTATATAAGTTACTTCTACATCTAATCCAGCATCTATTGCAGCTGCAACACGAGGGTAAACAAACTTGTATGCGTCAACACTACTACCAATAAAGCCATCTTTAGCTATACGGTTGTTAGTTTGTGTGTTACCGAGTATTAAACAACCAGCTGTATGCTCGTCTGTGTTACCTGTATGCCATAAAATCCACTCAAATCCTGGTACATCTTGTACCCATATCATACCTTTATGGAATGTATCACCATATTTAGCTAGGTATCTTGTATGAAATCCACCTTCTTTACGTAGTTTAAGCTTGTATGTACCAGCAGGAATACGTGTTTCACCCCAAACTTTTACATCACGTTGCTCATCTTCTAATGTGTATGCTAGAAATGTACGTGTGTTATTGTCAACTTCAAACAACATACCTGATGTAGAGTCTTTACCGCTACTGATTCTAAGTACTTCGTATTTCATTTCTTTTTAATTTTTTTAACTTTACCATTTGCAGTACGTGCAAACTTATGTGTTTTAGTTTCTCTGATTAATGTGCCATAGTGACGCTTGCCACCCCACATCCAACTTACTTTAGCCATCTGCTTTACTTATCCATTTCTTACACCAAGCAAACTCTTGCACTACTGCATTCCATACAGTACAGTTCCCAGATGGTTGATAAGCCCCACAATTAAGACAATTCTGATTACCATTAGGGTAAAGCTGATAAGCTGACGGGAGATTATCAATATCGTTTTTTTGGTTTATTGACATTATTCTTCTTCCGTTTCTGTTTTTTTGGCATATATTTTAATCCTCTTATTATAATCTATACATCCTAGATTAGTACACATCTTATAAGTTTTAAAGAACTCGAAAGATTTATTACAAGACTTACAGTCTTTAATTACCACTTAGCTTTGTCTGCCCAATAAGCTGCAGACATCTTACCTTTTTTAATATTCTTAGCATGACGTGCTTTAAAAGATTTTTTTCTAGCTTTTTCTTTAGCTGACTTAGGATTTTTACCTGCACCTGATACACCTTGTTGACCAAATCTAATTAGTTTAAGTTGATGTCCTTCTTGTGCTAGTACTACATGTGATTTAGTAGCATGTTTGGGTGTACGCTTAGGTTTATTTACACCAGATAATCCGTGTTTTTTAAGTAAATTTTTTTTTCTAGTTTCGTGTGCCATATTACTTTCTCCATCCTAAAGTTATTAACCATATGCCCAATGTAATTATGGTAGCTAATCCTGTTACTTGTTGTGCAGAACCAGTCAATGTAAGCGTAGCAATAACTAACCCAACCAAAGTCCAACTAAGGTTAAGTGTTTCCTTTATTGCATCTACAAACCAGTTACCTAGTTTTTTAAACATTGCCTCTCCTAAATATGAAAGCTGCCATAGTAGCTATTCTAGTCAAAATTACAGGGACTACAACTTCTTGAGCTTTTTCCTTCTGGTCATTAGTCATGTCATTACCTATGTCACTAAAGTTTATTTCTTGTATGTCAATATCTATAAAGGTTTCTATTGGATTGTCTATAAAAGTTTCAAACTGTACTTCAGTTACAACATCAGCTAATGTATAGTTTTCTACGTCTGCATTTTCTACAGCACGTTCAACATATTCCTCTACAGCTTCTGCTATAACCTCATCATCTTTAACAGACTCAGCAATAATAGCTACATCCTCTGCCTCTACTTGTAATACTTCAGCGACAACTTCTACCTGTTCTTCAGTAAGCTCTGCAACATCTGCTATAGCTTCCTCAACAACCTCTTGTATAACTGTCTGTGTTTCCTCTGTGACTGAAGATAAATTCTGCACACCTATATCATTAACCTGTTCTAGTACTTCAACAACTTCTTCAACAGTAGCTTCTTCAACAACAATATCTTCTACAATTTCTACAACTTCAGCTACTTCAACAGCAACTTCTTCCTCTGTAAGGACTATATCTTCTCTCTCTGGTTTAATCTCCACAGGAGGTAACGTTGTGTCGGGAGTATCTTCTTCCAAAACTTCAGGTATATCTTCTTTAATAGGTTCATCTTCTACAACTTCAACCAATACTGGTATTTCCACCACGTCTTCGGGTGCAATGTCTTCCAAATCAAATTCAATAATCTCGAACTCAATAGGCGGTTCTTCAAACTCCACAACTTCATCTTTAATAACTTCCTCTTTAGGTGGGTCGAGTACAACAACATCATCCTCAGGAATGATGACTTCCACATCTTCTTTATCCTCAAGAATATCTTCTTTAATAACAACATCTTCTTCTATAATATCATCTTTGATATCTTCTTCAATAGGTTCAGGTATATCACAATCACCACGCTCTATCTGTGCGTTAGTCATAAAGCAACCATACTCAGCTTCATTGTCTACACGCTCTTGGTCACGCTCTATAGTCCCATCATTAACATCTGCTTGTGTATAAGTCTTATCAACACCTTCTACTTTTACATCAACAATAATTTCTTCAGGTGTAGGAGGCGGTGGAGGTGGTGGTATATAAGGTTCTGG
>PAEL01000116.1 GCA_002700775.1 Gammaproteobacteria bacterium
TTTGGGGCATTTGCCGTTTGCGACGGCGGACGCAAGGCTGATAGACCTAATGAACTGCTTATTGCGATTGATGATCTCAACGACTGGGTGGGCTGTCTGAATGGGCACCCTAATACTAAGACTCCGAATATCGATCGCCTCGCGTCCCGAGGGACTTTGTTTTCGAATGCTCATTGCCAGGCTCCGATCTGCAATCCTTCGCGCACGAGCATCATGTCGGGAAAGCGTCCCTCGAGCACGGGCATCTACGACAATTCGCCGAACACGGCCTTGTTGCCTGGCTTTTTCGAGCGTCACTTGAGTATGCCCCGCCATTTTGCGGCCAATGGCTACAAGACGATGACAGTGGGCAAGATTTACCATAGTTCGAAACTGCCGAAAAACGATTTCGAAGCCTCAGCTCCTCCCCTGAATCAGACGAATAGTCAGACGAATAAACTCGATAAGCCTGTGCAGGAGGACTTCGATAAGGGTGTGGTTAGTCTGTGGGATTTCGGCCCTCAGCATTATCCGGAGGAGAAATTTAACGATCATGTGGTCGCGGATTGGTCCATCGAGCAGCTGAAGCAGAGACAGGACCGACCCTTTTTTCTGGCGCTGGGTTTTTATCGCCCTCATACGCCGCTTTTTTCTCCTGCACGGATCTACAACGATCCTGAGCTTTCGAAAGGCGTCCAGCTGCCTCCTGTGAAAGAAAATGATTTGTCAGATATATCTGAATACGCGAAAAAATTAGCCTATTCCTCTCATCCGCCGAAACATGCCTGGTTCGAGAAGGAGGGCAAAAAAAGATGGGAAATGGCGGTGCGTTCATACTTGGCCTGCGTCCGCTGGACGGACGAACAGGTGGGGCGGGTTCTGGACGCGCTCGAGGCCGGCCCGAACGGGAAGAACACGATCATCGTGCTCTATTCCGATCACGGTTTCCACCTTGGCGAGAAGCGCCGCTGGGCGAAGTGGACTTTGTGGGAGCGCTCGACCCGAGTACCTTTGATCGTGAGTTTGCCGGATGGTAGGGCGAAGGGTGTCTGCCATCGTCCGGTCGAGCTGTTGAGCATCTACCCCACGCTGGTCGAGCTTTGCGGCCTGTCGAAGAACCCGGGGCTGGAAGGGGCGAGCCTTGCCCCGCTGCTAGCGGACACGGATGCGGAGTGGCCGCATGCGGCAATCACCACCTATCTTCAGAACAACCATTCAATACGGACGGAGGACTGGCGCTACATCCGCTACGCGGACGGAAGCGAGGAGCTGTACGACCATCGAGTCGATTCCAACGAATGGAACAACCTCGCTGGTGATGAGCAGTTTTCCGAGACCATCGAGCGATTACGCGACTATCTTCCGGAGCAAAATAGTGAACCCCAACCTCTAAATCCCGTGGAGGAAGCTATGAAGATCAAAAACAGGGCGGAAAGAAAAGCAAGAAGAGGTAAATAATGAAACCGTACATAAAATTGATTACTGCAACCTTGCTGCTTATTCCTGTTTTTACAGGATTAGCCGAGGACAAAAAAGACCTGCCTAACATCATCTTGATTATGGTAGATGATATGGGGTTTTCTGACCTCGGTTATCATGGCGGGGAAATTCAAACACCAAATTTGGACTTCCTTGCTCAAAATGGAGTTAAATACTCAAACTTTTATAATTCTGGAAGATGCTGTCCCACCCGTGCCAGTCTCATGACCGGCCTCCATCCCCATCAAACTGGCATAGGCTGGATGACGCATACTCGCCATAACTTAAAACGTTTAGAGAAATTTACATCAGATGCCTATCAAGGCCACTTGAACCGTCAATGTGTAACAATTGCTGATGTACTTAAGCAAAACGGCTATGCTACATATGCTACAGGCAAATGGCATCTTGGACTTTTCGAGAAAGATGACTGGCCACTCCAACGTGGCTTTGATGAATATTTCGGTTGTCTGAGAGGTCATACACTGTGTTTTCAACCAGATAAACAATGCCCCATCTATTCGGGAAACGAACTCGTCACAAGGCCTAAAAGCACAACAGATGAAGCCTTCTACACGACAGATGCCTTTACTGACCATGGACTTGAATTCATCAAGGAAGGTATGAAGAAAGATAAAAAGCCTTTCTTCTGGTACCTGGCTTATAATGCTCCCCACTGGCCGATTCAGGCTTTTGAAGATGACATCGACAAATACCGTGGGAAATACATGGAGGGATTCAGAGCGGTAAGACAAAATCGCTTTGAAAGACAGTTAGCGTCCGGCCTTATTGACAGCACTCACAGATTATCCCCCTTAGATAAAGACATTCCCATTTGGCAGGATCTTACGTCCAAACAACAACAAGAATCTGACCTTCGCATGGCAGTATATGCCGCAATGATCGATCGCGTTGATCAAAACATCGGTAAAATCATGCGTTTCTTAAAAGAGACAGATCAGTATGAAAATACCTTAATCTGCTTTCTATCTGATAACGGCGCTTGCCCTGAATTCTCAATTCTTGGACATAGAAATATCGTTGATATCCAAGCGAGAAATGCCGATCATTTAGTAAGCTATGGTAGGGCTTGGTCTCAAGTCGGATCTACTCCATTCAGACAATACAAAAGCTTTACTCATGAAGGCGGAACTGCCACTCCGTTTTTTATACACTGGCCGGCAAAGATAAAATCAAATGGTCAATGGTACCGCGATTCTGCTCATATCCTTGATGTCATGCCGACTTTTCTGGAGATTTCAGGTTCTAACTATCCAGAAAAACTAAATGGAAATGCACTCCACGAACTAGCTGGAGTCTCACTGACTCCGTCATTCAATCATCAAAAACTGGCTCGAACAGAAGGCATTTATTTAGAACATCAGGAAAACGCCTCTTTGCTACAATACCCATGGAAACTGGTCGGCCATCAAGTCGCCTTAAAGAACGGTACTGATTTCAGCAAATGGGAACTTTACGACCTTTCCAAAGATCGCACTGAATTAGATAACCTTGCCAGTAAACACCCCGAGAAGTTACAGGAAATGGCTAAAGCCTGGGAAGTATGGGCCCGCAAGTACACAGTCTTTCCCAAATAAAAGTTAACAAATCCAAGCTCGCTCTGCATAACTCAGCGTGAAATTTCAATAAAATAAAAGAGGTAAATAATGAAACCGTATATAAAATCGATTATTGCAACCTTTCTGCTTATTCCTGCTTTTGCAGGATTAGCCGAGGACAAAAAAGACCTGCCTAATTTCGTGATTTTTAATCTGGATGATTCAGGTTACAGCGACTTCAGCCCTTTTGGCAATACGGCTTACTCCACTCCCCATGTACAAAAATTGGCTGATGAAGGCTGTCGCCTCACCAACTTCCACACTCCGCAAGCCGTCTGTTCTGCTTCCAGAGCAGCTCTTTTGACTGGATGCTATCCTGAACGGGTTGGCGTTGACGGTCCTTTAATTCCAGGCAGAAGAGGCCTTGAGCACGAATGGAAAATCTTGCCTGAACGTCTCAAAGGCACGGGTTATGTATCCGGTATCTTTGGCAAATGGCACCTTGGCGACCACGATGATACAAGACCTCATATGAGAGGATTCGATGAATCAAGCGGCTTGATGTACTCAAATGACATGTGGCGTCATCATCCCTTAGATCCCAAGATTTTCAGGGTTCCACTTAANTATTGGAAGAATGGAAAAATCATCATTGAAGACTTCTCCAAGGCTGACCAGAAAAACCTGACAAAGTGGTCGGCAGAAGATTCGGTAGATTTTATTAATCGCCAGAAAGACAAGCCCTTCTTTTTATATGTGCCATTCAGCATGCCCCATGTTCCTTTGTATGTAAGCAAGGAGTTTGAAAANAGATCNGGCCTCGGTCTTTANGCGGATGTCATGATGGAAATAGACTGGGCTGTGGGGCAAGTCATGACTGCTCTGAAAAATCATAAAATCGATGACAAAACTCTGATCATCTTCACTTCCGANAACGGACCATGGACGGAATATGGCAATCATGCTGGAACGACACCTTATCGTGAGGGAAAGTGGACTGCTTATGAAGGCGGTACCCGCAATGCCACCATCATCAAATACCCCAAGGCTATAAAAGCCGGAACTACATGTGATAAATTCATTAGCAGCCTGGATGTCGTACCGACTCTTTTGGAATTAGCAGGGATTGAAAACAAGTTCCATTCCATGGATGGCAAGGATATCATCGATTACTTCAATCCAAACGTAGAACACAAAAATTTACATGTGTACTATCCGTTTACCGTTCCAAAATTTTTAGGTGGATTCTCAGGGGTCTACTCTGCAGATGGTCGCTGGAAGCTGGTTGTGCCTTTCACTGTTAGAAGCGCCGCAACNATCGGNAATGATGGTGTNCCCGGGGAGGAGCAGCGTNACATNTCCNAACTTGCACTGTATGATATGAAAAACGATCCCTATGAAAAAAATAATGTCATCGACAAATACCCTGAATTAGTCGCTCAACTCATGAAGTTTGCCAGAAGTCACAATCAAAAATTTTATCCTGATAGGTTTGCTATAGATAAGAGGATTATGAAGAAATAATGATTAATACGATTAAGAAAAGTAGATCTATAGTCATGTTCAGACAAATCACCTGTGAATAGCAGTTCTACCTTGTTTGGCTGTGGGATTTCGGCCCTCAGCGGGTCTTGATACATTCAATACAAATGAAGTCTTTACTAAAATGTTTATATGTCTTTTCTAATATATTATTGGTAGGTACTCTGGGTTTCAGTAATCCNCTTAAAACAAAGGGGGCACTTGAAGGTCAACAAGGACTCATTGCAACTCCCATTATGAAACTAGAGGGAATGCCACATCAATTATTAGGTGTTGGTGTTGATGTGAATGGGAAAATTTATGTCTCGAGAAGGGTTCGAACTGATGAGCAGTTTAGCCTTTTACGTTATCCCTATCTTCATGAAACCTGTATGTCATTGAGTTCTNTGGAGGAAAAGAGAGAAGCCATCGAGAAGCTATATCCCAGGGTGATCAACTCTAGAAAGAACATGGACTACAATAATGATGGAGTTTTAAACCTAAAAGACCTCTCTACTCGTAGTGATAAAATTTATACCTTACAAGACCTGGATCAAGATGGTATTTACGACAAGGCCAAGCTATTTGCTGAGGGCTTTAATGATCTACTTGCAGGCTCTGCTCATAGTGTGACCCCGATTGATGGCTATGTCTATGCAACCATCTTGCCAGATGTGTGGAAATTGAAAGATACCAATGGTGATGGGGTTGCCGATCAACGCGAAAGTATCGCGCATGGGTTTGCTCCTCATTTTGGATATGGTTATCATGACCTCCATTGTCTCGTTCAAGGCTATGATGGTAAACTCTATTGGAGTATGGGGGATAGAGGGGTCGATGTTAAAACCGTCGATGGAAAGCGGATAAGTAATCCACATTCAGGATGTATCTTGAGGTCCAACCTCGATGGAACGGATTTTGAAATTTATGCAACCGGGCTTAGAAATTGTCAGTACTTTGATTTTGATGATTATGGGAACATTTTTTCCGTTGATCACGATGCTGATTTCCAGGGGGAAATGGAGAGATTGGTTTATCTCCCAGAAGGTTCAGATTCGGGTTGGCGTATGTATTACCAGTATCGAACTAGTACAAGACACATGAAGTCGTCTAGAAATACTTTATACAACCCTTGGATGGCAGAAAAAATGTGGGTGCCATATCACAAAGGGCAACCCACTCATTTATTGCCACCCATAGAGAATAGCTGGAATGCGCCAGCATCTTTTTCTTTCCAACCAGGTGCGGCACTAGGTGGAAAGTACCAAAACCATTTCTTCCTGGGTGGTAGAGGTGAGATTAGGGCCTTTCAAATGTTTGCTGATGGAGCGAACTTTAAACGACAAGGAGATGATATCATTGTTAGTGGACTATCTGATCAAGTATTAACCTCAACTTTTGCGCCTGATGGTAAATTATATTTTACTCTATGGAATCGGAGGCCAGCTATCAGCCCCCTCTGGACTCTTCAGGATATTGAGAGATTCCCTCAAACAAATGATGTTGAGATATTGCTACAGAAGGGGTTTTCTGTGTACAGTTCAGAACAACTCATTCAGTATCTTCATCACGCAGACCGTAGAGTTCGACTTCAAGCTCAATTTCAATTGGTTAAAAATAAGAGCATGACCGAATTAAAGAAGTCCGTTTTAGATTCATCGCAACCCCTCTTGGTTAGATTGCACAGTTTGTGGGCTTTAGGGCAGTTGAAAGATAGGGATTCAGACCTTATAAAAACCTTGGCGAAAGATCAGCAGGCTGAGATGAGAGCCCAGCTCGCTCGTTTTGCAGGAGATTTAGGCTATGATCCAGACCAGGTTCTTGTGAAATTGATTTTGGATCCGTCGCTTAGAGTGAGAGCTATGGCCTCTATTGCATGTGGAAAGCTAAAGCAGGCTTCTGCTTTTCAAAATTTAACGCAGATGGTGGTGGAGAATGACTTAAAAGATAAAGTGGTTCATCATTCAGGGATTGTTGGCTTAGCGGGTTGTGGCACAGCCAAACAATTGAAGTCGCTGTCAAAACACCCTTCGGAAGCACTACGACTTGCAGCATTGGTTGCTTTGCGACGCCAAGGATCTTTTCAAGAACTCATCCCTTTTATGCGGGATCCTTCTGAACAAGTGGTCAGCGATGCAATAGCGGGAGCTTATGACATTTCAGGCCAAGAAACAGAAACGGTTCATGAAGAGGCCATGGCTATGATCGCCACCAAACTAAACCCCAACTCAAGAGACGCGATTAACATAAGAGCGATTGCAGCCAATCGAAGAATCGGTACAGCTAAATCAGCAAAAAGACTTCTCCATTTTGCAAAAGAGAAAGAGGCCTCTCTGAGCATGAGGCTAGAGGCTCTTTTAACACTAGAAAGCTGGAACACAACATCCAAGCTTGATCCTGTAGATGGGCGTTATTTCCCCGTTAAGCAAGGTGATGTCGATGCATTAAAAACCATCTCTGGGTCGCTCTGGAGATTGTCGGAAGCTAAAGATCTTCAGATTTCAGAGAAAACGATTGCTGTTTTGAAAAACATACCAATGGATTCTGATCAATTAAAATTTATCCATCAATATATTCTAAACTCCAACAATCCTACAGATAGAAGACTGCTATGGATAGAATGGCTGGCTATGAAAGACAGGGATCTTTTTCAGAGTATTGGAAAAGATCTTTTAGTTGATCTGTCTCCAGATATTCGCCGAATGACTGCTGAAAAACTATATGAACACAATGCCTCAAATAAAGTTCTACATGCTTATCTATCTAGAACGATCAAAACCTCTAAGCATACCTTAGAACTACAAACTGGAGTCAAACTTCTAACTGCTTCAATAGAGCTAGAACCGCTCCTAGAAAAACTTTTTGAAGAGATGAGACAGGGGAAGGTGCCTCAGACCATACAACTCGATATTCTGGAAGCCGTCCAAAAGCGAGCTGAAGCCAATGCAAATCTCATGAAACAACTGCAAGACTATCAAAAAGATCTCAAACAAAAATCACTCTTAGAGCAATACCAGGTTTCCTTAAAAGGAGGTGATGTGAAGGCTGGTAAAAGTATCTTTCTCTCTCATCCTCAAGCACAGTGTTCTAAATGCCAC
>PAEL01000117.1 GCA_002700775.1 Gammaproteobacteria bacterium
CAACCCATCTCACCTTCTGACATTGAGCACGCCCTTGTTTTGATTGATGCGCTTTTATGCGACTATTGGAAACACATAAAGAGCTATACTCTATCAATCGAAGCTGTCTTCAAACGGGCTCAAGGACAACAATGGAAAAAACACACCAGCCAGGCTTTTTGCATTCCCTTGCGTCTTTCGGTGGCGTTATTTTCACCGTTATTGTGGGTATGTTGTGGTTCCAAATAAGCCTTCATAGCCTTTTACTAGTTGCCGTTGTTTGGATTTCATTAAATGCTGTGGCTATCGGCCTAAACTATGACGAGATTAAGTCGTCGATGATCGAGGGTATTAAAAAAGGTTTGGGCGCCATCTTTATTTTCTTCTTGATTGGTATACTTGTCGCCGCATTGATCGAAAGCGGGACTATCGGAGGCCTAATCTTTTACGGACTGGAATTGCTGCATCCAACCTTTTTTTTACCCGCAGGGCTGCTTCTTTGCAGCTTCATGTCAATTGCGACTGGAACAGCATGGGGAACAATCGCAACGATCGGCGTGGTGTTGATGGGTATTGGCGCAGCCCTTGGGATACCTCTGCCACTGGTTGCTGGCATGATCGTCTCCGGAGCGAGCTTTGGAGACAAAATGTCACCAGTCTCAGATACAACTAACCTTGCCGCGATGAGCGCTGGAACCGATCTCTATTCACATATCAATTCTATGCTCTATACCACCGTTCCAACTTACATTATAAGTATATTTTTGTTTGCAGGCCTTGGTCTGTATTACGCTGGACAGCCTTTGGCGGCATCAGAGATAGTCAGTTTGAGTCAGGCTCTAGAAGCGGAATTTGTAATTAACCCGCTGACTTTGCTGCCCCTGGCAGTCCTCCTTATTCTCAGCCTAAAGCGAACTCCTGCGGAAATTAGCATGCTAGCGAGTGTCGTGACGGCTGCTGTTCTCGCTGTTTTTATGCAAGAAAGATCATTGGTAGACGTACTCAATAGCCTGCACACAGGCTATGTTGCAGACACAGGGCTTGATGACCTCAATAACCTTTTAAGCCGAGGAGGCATTACAAGCATGATGTGGACGATGTCACTTGCGCTCATCGCACTGTCATTGGGCGGAATTTTAGATCGGGCTGGTTTTGTTCGCGTCCTACTAAGCGGTCTATTGAGCCGTATCAAGCGATCAGCAAGCCTGATGGCAACAACGATTAGCGCTGGCGTGGTGTCAAATATGAGCATGGGGGAGGGCTACCTTTCGATTATATTCGGTGGGCAAATATTTAAAGATTCATTTGAAGAAGACGGGCTCGAGAACCATATGCTTTCCCGGTGCCTCGAAGAAGGGGCAACCCTGAGCACCTCACTAATACCTTGGACGACTTCCGGAGCCTTTATTACCGGAGTCCTCAATATGTCTCCATTAGAGTTTGCTCCTTGGACCTTCTTTAATTATTTAAACCCCCTACTTTCAATCGGATTAGCCTATTTAGGCTTTGGCATATTTAAAAAGATCGTTAATGGAGAGCCTGCTCTAAACAGCTAAATCGATCTGGAAAACTCGAGAGCACCACCAAGCAGAAACCGCTTAGTTCGGCCCATTGGCACCTCTAATTAACTTTGCACATTCCCCTCAGAAAATGAATAATGTAACCTTATTATTTTAAAAGCGCTGACAACGGGACATTAGGAATGAATTCACAACGACTTCTTAGCAAACTTCTGGTTCTTTTGACCACGATAACAGGGTGCGGATTTGCAGCTGATCGTGTAGGCGACTTCTCTCTCCTTGACCAAGAGGGTTACTTCCATCAAATCAGCTGGTACGACAATAACAAGGCGGTCGCGCTCATGGTCCATGCGAGACAGGACAATGAGGTTAACGCAAAGTTGCCAGCCTTCATGAAGCTAAAATCGACCTATGAGCAGCAAGGTATTAAATTGTTCATGATTAATTCATCAGGGCTTAAAAACCGTGAGGCAATAAAGGCTGACCTAAAAACCTTGGGTGTCAGCATTCCGGTTCTGATGGATGATGCTAAAGTGATTTCATCCAGCTTGGGAATTACGCAGACTAGTGAAGTATTTGTTTTAGACCCAAAATCTTTCAAATTATTGTTCAGAGGCCCAATCGGGAAACAACTGACAAGGGCATTTGATTCGATAATTGCGGGCGAAAGTGTTGAAGTAGCAGGGGCTACAGAATTTGGGAATCCGGTTCTCTATCCAGTGAGAACATCGCATAGAAAAAACATCCCCTCTTATGAAAAAGAGATCGGTCCTATTATCGCTGAGAATTGTGCGACTTGTCACCGAACAGATGGGATTGCCCCCTTTGCATTCGACAGCCACACCATGGTGAAGGGCTGGTCTCAAATGATTCGAGAAGTTTTGATGACCAAACGAATGCCACCTGGACAGATAGACAGTCACGTCGGCGATTTTATGAACGACATGGTACTCTCTGACGAGAAACTGCAGAAAGTTATCTATTGGATTGAGGCGGGTTCTCCCAAGGACGGCAACTCTGATCCATTATCTCAACTGATCTGGCCAGAGACAGAATGGGCCTTTGGCAAGCCAGATTACATTATCGATATTCCAGAACAAGAAATTCCAGCGACAGGAGTTTTGGATTATTACAATGTCATGGTGGATTTAGATATTGAAGAAGATCGGTGGGTCCGAGCCAGTCAATATATTCCGGGCGATCGTACCGTCCTCCATCACACCCTACACAGTTTAATTCCTCCCGGCGCATCAACAGGAGGTGCCTTACTAGGTGGAGAGCCCGACCGACCTGACATCGCACCTTACATACCCGGACAAGCGCCGCGAATGGAGCCGCCAAACACCGGAGGTCTTCTCAAAGCTGGTACAAAAATCGCTATGCAGATGCACTATACAACAACAGGTAAGGCGTCAGTGGATGCCAGTCGGATTGGCCTGTGGTTTTATCCAAAAGACTTCGTGCCTGAAGAGAGAATGACAGGGCAATGTGCGTGCCATTTCACGCCTACATGGGTAAACATCCCGCCGATGGACCCCGACTACGAGATGACTCAATCATTCGCAATTGAGAGAGATGCAAAGTTGTTTTCGCTAACTCCTCATATGCACTTCCGAGGCAAGCGCATGCGGTTCTTTGCAGACTATCCCGACGGAACAAGCGAGGAACTCATAAACATTGCCAACTACAACTACAATTGGCAACTGGCCTACACATTCAAACAACCGAAATTTGTACCGGCCGGTACAATAATCACTGCTACTGGGGCATTCGACAATTCTGAACAAAACAAAATGAACCCAGACCCGTTTAGGTCAGTTCCTTGGGGACTGCAAAGCTGGGATGAAATGTTCTTCGGTGCAGCTGATTGGAAGTACATTGACCAATCTCCTGACGTACAGTGAAAGTTTCTCTACTACTCTTGATTATCCAAAGGCTTTCGGCGCGACTGCGGTCAATCAGAAATTGAAACACTTTGTAGAGGAACCTCTCTTGCGTTAGCAACTGCACACCAATATTCAACTCCAAAACGAATTGCCGCATCGTTAAAATCATAGTTTGGACAATGCAGCGGCTCAGAGTAGGTTTCAATATCTCTCCCATTCCCCATTAAAATATACGCTCCCGGCTTTACTTTAAGCATCTGTGCAAAATCCTCAGAAAAGCCAACCCTTCCAAAATCTGATCTAACAAAAGCACCAGGAATTTCATTAGCAACCTTCGCGCATAACTCGGTGTGGGTCTCAGAATTCAACAACGGNATAAAAGAAGTACGGTAACTGAAAGANAACTCAGCTCCACAACTTGCGCAACNACTCGCTACTATTGCTTTGATTTTTGATTGGATAGATTCACTNACGTGTGCGTCAAAACCCCTACAGTCTCCAGTTATCTTGACCTCACTCGCNATAACGTTCCGAGCTCCATCTGTTTCAAAGTTTGTTACCGAAACTACTGCATGATCTGACGGCGATATCATACGCGAAACAATCGTCTGAAGTTCCATGACAATTTTCGAACCAATCACTATGGGATCGATCAGCTTCTCAGGCATCGAGGAATGCCCTCCTCGCCCGATTATCTTAATTTCGAAATTATCCTCAAAAGAGCAGAACGCCCCCGACTGGATCGCAAACTCTCCGACACCAAGCCCAGGTAGATTATGGAGCCCATACACAGCGTCCATTTCAAAATTTTTAAAGAGCCCGGATTCAATCATTGCTAGAGCGCCATTCCCGTTTTCTTCATCCGGCTGAAAAATAAAGTGAATCTCTCGCGTAAAATTCTCTTGTTTTGAAAGATGAAGCGCAGCTCCAAGCAACATCGTTGCGTGTCCGTCATGACCACACCCGTGAAATTTTCCAGCATGAACTGAGGCGTGAGAAAAATCATTTGCCTCATCTATTGGAAGAGCATCCATGTCCGCTCGAAAACCAATTGGGTCAACACCGCTGCCCTTGTTCAATGAAGCTACAACTCCATTTTTTCCAATATCTCTCGACACTGCGAGGCCAGCTTTGGTCAGAATTCCCGATATCAGATCGGCTGTCGCTGTCAAATTGAATCCTACTTCCGGTTCACGATGCAGTTGCTTTCGGAAAGCCATCAGCTCGTCTAAAAATCTTTTACTTAACGCGTTCCTCATCTTAAATTGCACCTTCTGTAACAATCGCAAGGCAAACTGACTCCTCAGCGATTTCTAAACGCAAACGTTCTCGCTGAATGATTGCAGCCACACCTGCCGCTCCAGAAGTTGTTGTCGAAATTCCCTCTTCCTGCAAATACTCTTGCGCTTTATGCGCCTCTGCATCAGTTACCGCCACAAAATCATCTGCGCTTTTTCTGAGACATTCAAAGGCAAGCAAAGAGGGCTCCTTACAATCGAGCCTGCCCATAACGGAAGCGACTCCGTCGACTTGTGTGAGACAATTCTTCATAACGCTCTCTGCCAAACAGCAAGCACTTTCAGGTTCGACGATAATAATCCTAGGCTGATGCGGCCACTTCTTCCGAATTTCCGAAGTAACGGCTGCAGCCAAACCACCAACTCCTGCCTGAACAAAGACGTGCGAAGGCCAATTCATTGTGCGCCTAAAAACATTTAAAATTTCCTCCGCTAAAACGCTATAGCCCTCCATAATCAGGCGGGGTAGCTCTAAATACCCACTCCATGAACTATCTGACACCAAAATCTTTCCGTCGGAATTATCACTTAAAGCGGCAGCCATACTCTGCTCATAAGTTTTTCCAGAAATTATAACCTCGGCACCGGCCTCACGAAGTCTATCCTTAAATATATCAGGTACCGTTGCTGCCACATGCACTCGACATCGCGCATTAAATATTTGAGCTCCTCTCGCTACAGCGAGACCATGGTTACCAGCGGTAGCACAAACGAAAGTAAACTTTCTACACCACTCACGAAGCTCTGGGCAAAATAACTTATCGGGATTAACATTGTTACCAGTTTCGGCTAACCATGCATCAAGAAGAAAGCGTACCACAGCATAAACACCCCCCAATCCCTTAAATGCTTTAAGACCCATCCGGTCCGTCTCATCTTTTATGAGCACACGAACTCCCTCTAAGGGGGAAATTTCAATTAGCGGCGTCGGAACGTAAGCCGGACATGATTTGAGCAACCTTAAAGGTCGTTGAACATCCAACGAGAGCTTGGATTTCTCGGTAACTAAAGCTTCTTTCACCTGTTAAGTCTCCTTCAGCGCTTGAGAAGCTCATGAGGGCCGTAGCTGCAATTTATACGAGACTCAAGAACTGTTGTCTTTCACAAGAAAACTGCAATCAGAATAACATGAAAAATTCACAAGAATCCTAAACCCCGAGACCAAAAACAACTGCTGAACTCGATTTTAATACATGCGAAAATAGAATGTCAGCTATCGGAGATTTTAAAACGATGTTATCTAGCCCCATTTCAAGAAGCTTAACCTGGATTCCCGGCTTTATATTGGCCTCCGCAGTCGCGCTTGTCGCGAGTTTCACAGCGCAATGGATTGGAGAACATTTGCTTGGCTTCTCACGGTCACCCATCAGCGACATCATGATGGCGATCGTGTTAGGGATGATTATCGCCAACACGATCACGTTGAATGACGCAATACGCGATGGCTTGAAATTTTGTGCGACTACAGTTTTGCGAATTGGAATAATGCTCTTAGGCATACGACTGAGTTTTTTCAGCGCCGGAAAGTTCACGCTGGTTGCCCTTCCCTTCGTTGTCATCTCAATCGTGAGTGCACTAGGGACTATGAGGTTTTTAGGACGATTAATGGGTCTATCACCGCAATTGACCGGCTTGATTGCTGTTGGCACGAGTATCTGTGGAACAACCGCCATAGTCGCCACCGCTCCCTTACTCAAGGCAAAGCAAACGGAGGTGAGCTATGCGATAGCTTGTATTACTATATTCGGGCTTATCGCGATGTTCTTATATCCGTTCTTCGCTCACTTTCTGTTCTCCGACAACCCCATAATGGCAGGTTTGTTTTTGGGCACATCTATTCATGAGACCGCTCAGGTCGCCGGTGCAGGCTTGATGTATCAAGCGCAGTACAATGACCCCGTGGCCCTAGACATAGCGACGATAACAAAACTCGTTAGAAACTTGTCAATGATTGCTGTGATTCCTGCAATCGGAATTATCTTCTCTGAAGACGATCAGAATTCAGAGTCTCAAAGTAAGTTTGCTTGGTTGGCGATGATCCCATGGTTTATTGTCGGTTTTGGGATCATGTCGGCTATTCGATCAATCGGTGATTTAGGCGAAACTCCCTTTGGACTTTTGACGACTGCGCAGTGGGACCATATCGTTGATATAACAAAAACAACTGCAGAAAAACTGCTACTAATTGCCATGTCAGCTGTAGGGTTAACCTCACTGTTGAAAGGCATGAGAGAGGTCGGCCTGAAGCCGTTCTTACTAGCTCTCTTCGCTGCCACGCTGGTCGGTATCGTAAGTATTTTCGGAATTTTTCTGCTCGCGGAAAACCTTCTAACCGCACTGAATATCGCTTAACGGAATTTTTGCCTTTTTAAGCGCGGCGCCGCGCAATCAAAATCAATGAGCCCTCCGCTATCTCTTTTTCAACTTTTGCAGGCGCCCTAGTGTCGGCTGTCTTTGATCTTGAGATCTCCTATCCCTCAAGCTGAGGAATAGAATATGGAGAGTCTGGGTTAACAGCTTGACGTAAAGAAAAAACGTTCCCGTCAATATCATTTGCATACACCTGCCAGAATTCTCCAAACATTACTGGCTCGCTGATAAACCCTACCCCCAAAGCCTTCATACGTTTATATTCTGCTTGAATATCGCCTACTTCTATGGAGTACGAATAACCAAAGTCAGTAACATTGCGATTGCCGGTAAACTCTGCTGTTCTGGGATTCACATATTCCCACAGCTCCAGAGTTTTCGATTGCGAACTCATCCTGAACCACGAAACGTCTAAAGCGAGATTATCTATATCTGCGACGTCATCAAATGTTGGTCGGCTATCGATTTCTGCCTCGCGATAGGGAGGGAACCCCATAATTTCAGCATAAAAATTTGTCAGCCTCTCAAGGTCATGAGTTACCAGAGCGACTTGGGTCATCCATAAATCACGGTTGTTTTCTATCCACTCGGGTTTCCTTGGGTCCCTACCTAATCGCTGGAAATCGAGCTGCTCAAGTTCAATCATATTTCCCTCGGGGTCATAAACATAAGCATAGGTCACGCCTTGACCGAGCAAGTCTACGGGCGCAGAACCACGAGTCAAAACGTCGGCCCCCTGACCAACGAACTTGTCATAACCTGATCTGTTCGCTGGCGACTGGAAGCAGGTATGAGTCATACCAGGGCCTTGCGCTTGCATTCGAGTTGGCTTTTTCGCAGCGTTTTGCGAAAAGGAGGTCAGCTCAAAGAGCATGTTCGGTGCTTTCAACACCGCCGTTTCATACTCAATCCCGCTGATACCGAACAGCTTATCCGCGGCTACATTTCCCGTAACGGTTTCCCTGTAGACCACCTCAAAACCAGTCGCTTTTTGATAAAAAGCTAAGCTTTTATCTAAATCCTTTACAGACAAACCGATATGATTCACTCCCATAAGGGTCGTTGGTGAGTCAGCAATAGTAGCCTCAGGCACTATCTCATACCCTGAAACATGCATACTAAACCCAAAAGTTAACAGTATGAAAATCTGAACCCTGCAACTAACTTCCGACATAAAGCCTCCTGTTTTTCTCGTAGAACTCACCACCCATTAACTACCTATTGAATCGATGATATCATGCCTTCGAATCTATTCACGTAAAGCCTCGAATTTATAATCTGTTACAAATTGATGTTGAGCCAAAGGATGTTTTGATGAAATATAGAAAAACTTTTTTTTCGACGTCTTTAAGCCTGATCTTTCTCTCTAGTCTCTGTTTATCTCAAGAAACTCAGGACACGGAAAACTTTCTCGATGGTCAGACTCAATATCAATTGTTTTGCGCTGAGTGTCATGAGGGGGCATTACTTGAAGCTCCTCGACGAGCCGCATTTGAGTTATATCCGCCAAAACGGATTGTGGACTCCCTCGAATACGGTGTGATGGCAACCTCAGGAATGGCCTTAACCCGAAAACAAAAAAGAAACGTCGCCTATTATCTGACGGGGAAACAACTCAATGAGGACCGTACAGAAAGTGTAAGCTTTGACTGCAAGTCAGGTTTTAATACAAACGCTAAATTAAAGACCGCTGTTTTATGGAATGGATGGGGCGGAGAAATCACTAACACCCGTCATCAAGGAGACGAATTCGGCCTTACAAAAAACAATGTTGCTCAACTCGCACTAAAATGGGCATTCGCCTTTCCCGGCGCAACACGCGCGCGATCCCAACCGGTGGTAACAGAAGAAATTACTTTTATCGGAAGTCAAGAGGGAAACATATACGCCTTAGATAACTCTTCTGGGTGCCCGTGGTGGACGTTTAGCGCGGACGCAGAGGTCAGAGGAGCAATCTATGTTGCTACAAATCAACATGGGGTTCCTGAGACATTACTATTCGGTGACTTTGCTGGAAGTGCTTATGCAGTCGATGCCCAGTCAGGCAAATTGATTTGGAAACGTCCAGTCCACGACCACCCGCAGGCAACTATTACGGGGTCAGTTATCGGTTACGAAAACACCCTCATTGTGCCAGTATCATCACTCGAAGTTCTCTTAGCTGCCAGAGTGAGCTACCCATGTTGCACATTCCGAGGCGCCGTTGTCGCTTTGAACATCAAGACAGGTGAAGAATTATGGCGAACGTATACAACGGACAAACCACAGCCGACAATCTTAAGCACGGCAGGAACTCAGCAATTTGGACCCTCTGGCGCTCCGATCTGGTCGAGCCCTACAATTGACTCAAAACGTGGCTTGGTGTACGTCGGAACAGGAGAGAACTATTCGTCACCCGCTAATGGCTACAGTGACGCCGTTTTAGCCATTGATTTAACAAGCGGCGATATAATTTGGTCCGCCCAACTCACAAAAGACGACGCGTGGAACGGAGCTTGTTCACGCGGAACCCCAAACTGCCCTGAGGAAGATGGCCCTGATTATGATATAGGTGCTTCTCCAATACTAACCAGGGACGTAAATGGCCGAGACGTGATTTTGGTCGGCCAAAAATCGGGGATGGTTTATGCTCTGGATCCTGATAAGAACGGTGAGTTAATTTGGGAGCAGCGTGCGGGAAGCGGCGGCACCATGGGGGGCATTCATTACGGAATGAGCACTGATGGTGAAAAATTATTCGTTGGAGTTTCCGATTTGCCGACTAATAATCCATACAACTACGGTCCAGCACACCCCGGAATTCATGCGCTTGATGTCCAAACCGGAGAAGTCCTCTGGCGAAATGACTTGCCCAATAAATGTACAGAGAGTCAATTCCTATGCTGGCAAGGCATCTCCGCCGCGGTTAGTAGCACGCCTGAATTAGTTTTTGCTGGAGGGCTTGACGGAATATTAAGAGCTTTTGATTCAACAGATGGCTCAACGCTCTGGGAAACAAACACTCGACGGAGCTTTGGCATTAGAAACGGTATAGAAGCAACAGGAGGTTCAATCGAAGCAGACGGGCCCGTTATTATGAATGGTAAACTTTTTATAACAACGGGTTACGAAAAATGGGGGGAAGCGCCAGGTAATACTCTACTTGTTTACTCGATTAATGGCGAATAAGGCGAAGGTAAGTTCCCTTCGCGACCGAGAAATATATGCAAAAAGCTTTCCCCGTCTGGCTTAAGCGGCGACCAATCTCTCTGACAAGTTTAAAAATTCTTTCTGTGCGATCGGATCATTTAAATGAAATCGGTCTATCTCGATTTCCCAATCCACCTGCCTAAATTTCTCTAACCCTGCTCCAAACCAAGCCTCACTTTTCACTTGACTACCTTCTTTTAAAATTATGTCAGAAAATAGTAACCAAGTCCGAAGGTCAGGCTCGCTAATTTGT
>PAEL01000118.1 GCA_002700775.1 Gammaproteobacteria bacterium
TAGACAAGGCGGTACACAACTTTGGTGCGCCTATAAATACGATGTGGGCCGAGGGTGAGTTGTCTTTTGCTGATGATGGGACGATGGTCTATTGCAGTGCGCGAGAGGATTTAGCGGTAGCTAAAGGGGACCCTAAGGATCTTTACATCGCTGAATTTAACCAGATTACTGGGACCTGGGATACGCCGATTAACATGGGGATCCCAATTAATGCGCCGCCAGCGATCAGTGTTGATCCTTTAAGAAGGGGCGATGACAGAGAGCCATGGATAACTGGGGACGGAAATACGATTTACTTTAAATCAGATCGGCTGGCGACGACAGCTCCCCAGAATAATAATGATATATTTGTCACTCATAGGGTAAACGGAGAGTGGAGTAGGCCTGAGATCGTAGGGTTTCCAATCAGTACAGACGAGGGCGATGAGCACTGTCCCGCGATCTTGCAGGATGGGAAGACCTTGTGTTTTGCATCTCGTCGTGCCGGAGGTTTTGGGGGCTCAGATATATATTGTTCTGAACCTGACAGCGACGGTAATTGGCTGGAGCCTGTCAATCAGGGACCGAGCATTAATACCGCGGCTGAGGAATTTCACTTTTCTCAAGATAAAGATGGAATGGTCTACTTCACCTCGAACAGGCAAGGCGGGTTTGGTGGGATGGATTTGTGGGGTGCGATGCAGACCTCCAGAAATCAGTGGGGTCCGGCGAAGAATCTTGGGTCACAAGTAAATACAGCCGGCTCCGATATGTGCCCAGCACTTCTCCCGGGTTCTGATACGTTTACCTGGTTCTCTAGTCGCTCAGACAACAGCTTCGGTAGTATTGATATATTTTGGACGAAGATGGTTAACGTGCGCTAACATTTCAGCCTTTAATTGGGCAAGCCTTAGAGAAGCTAGGAGCCTTCAGTAACTAAAACCTACCCAAAGAAAGTTGATTTCTATGGTAATGCCAGAGCTATAAGCTCAGCTGGTGTTGCGCCACCGCCAACAAACATTGCGACATATTGAACTCCCTCATGTTCGTACGTGAAAGGCAGTCCGGTCTGGTTGCTTGGAAGTTCTATCTCTGCGAGGATCTTGCCGGTTTCTTTGTCTACGGCCCTGAAGATTGGACTGGCTCCCGCGGCGCCGGTGCCTTCGCCTACAAACAGCAAAGTTTTTGTGAGCAAGACTCCTGCTCGGGTCGGAACACCGGTTCGCGGTATATCTACTCCTTGCAATAAGGGATGATTAGTTATTCGATCTGGGGTGTCTGCATTTGCGATGTGCCAAAGATGGTCGCCGGAATTCATGTCGATGGCAGTGATGCGGCCATATGGAGGTTTCACGATATCTAGACCTTGCACGCGTGGAGCTCTCACTCCAAAGCTTTGACTAAAATCTATATCAGAGTCTGGATTCTTTGCCAACGATAGTACTTGTACTTGCGTCCTAGACGGCACGTAAAGAATGCCCGTTTCGGGATCAAGGGCTGAGCTTTCCCAATTGGATCCGCCAGTGGAAGAAGGAAGACTTAGAAGTCCACGCGTTCCGTCTGAGGATTCTGCAAGCGATGGCGGTGTGAAAAATTCTGGACTTAAGCGAAAGCCCTCAATAGCTTCCAAGGCGAGCGCTCGAACTTCAGGTGTCCAGTCTATTAAATCCTCCTCACTAAACCCTTGACGATCAAATGGTGCTGGTCTGGTTGGAAATGGTTGTGTTGGTGAGTACCACTCACCGGGCACGTCCCCGACCGGCACGGGTTTCTCCACGATTGGCCAAACTGGCTCGCCTGTGAGCCTATCGAATGTGTAGACCCAAGCTTGTTTGGTTACGGACATAACCACCTTGCGGCCGTTTGGTAAGTCCGCAACAATTGGAGGGGACGGAACATCCCAATCCCAAATATCGTGATGAATGAACTGCTGGTGCCATTGCCGCTCCCCAGTTTGAATGTCTAACACAACTAAACCACTTGAGAATAGATTGTCGCCATGGCGGTCCCCCCCGTAGTAGTCTCCCGTGGGATCCTCGATTGGCAAATAGACATGTCCTAATTCTGGATCGCCTGACATAGGTGCCCAGACGCCAGAGTTACCGGTAATGTCATTACCCGTTAACCAAGATTCATAGCCGACCTCGCCAAACTCGGGAATAGTATGAAAGGTCCAAAGTAATTCTCCAGTGCGAACATCAAAGCCTCTGATATCACCTTTCGTATTAAACTTTGATCGGGGCCGCCCACCAGTGCGGTGGGCTGCTCCAACCACAATAACGTCATTCATCACAAAGGGTGGAGCAGAAATACCGATGTCGGGATAGGGATACCTTGGATCATCCGCATTACGTAAACCTAAATATAGGTCTACGATGCCGCTATCACCAAAGTTGGGATCTGGGATCCCAGTTTTCGCATCCAGTGAGATTAGTTGGTACCCCGGAGATACATCGATCACCCTTGAATTATTTCCATCGCGCCAAAAGGCGACGCCTCGCCCGGGACCTTTTCTTGGTGCTTGATCAAAGCGATCGCCTTCCTCATAACGCCATAGCCACAGAACTTGTCCTGTCGATGCATCAATGGCGGCTACGTTTCGCGTGCTAGCAATATTGGCATAGAGGATTCCATCAACCTCAATAGGTGTTGATGGATTATTGAAGTCCGTTGAGGGGCCAAAATTTTCGGTTGAAAACCGCCATGCAATTTCTAAATCTCCGACATTCTCTGCATTAATTTGATCGAGAGGAGAGTAACGTTGCCCTGCGAAATTAGCGGTATAAACAGGCCAGTCCCCGTCGTATACGCTGCTTCCTGGTTGGCTCAAGGCTGCGGACGCATAGGCAATCAGAGCAATAGTGAGTACGGGTAAAGAAAACTTAATTTTTTTTATTTCCACTTTGAGTTCTCCTGAGCTACAAGGTCGCTTGCTGCGACCAAACTCGCCTTCTTATCGACAGGGCATTAAATATACGTGAAACGATATTGTCGGTAACTCGTAAGAATTGCAAGTATGTAAGTACACATGGCCCACGCGTTAACTATGAATAATAGCTCAAGCAATGGATTGATGTCTGGGGGGTTAAAAAATGTTTTCATTTGCTGAGACGACAGTTAACATAAACGGCTTTATTAGCCGGGTCGCCAAGAGGACAGATAATGAGTTTGGAATTTATTAACAGTGATGATCAGTTATACCGACCTGTTCTGGCTTATGATTGGCTTGAATATCAGAGCGATGTTAATCCAGAAAATATCGCAATTGTTGATCTCGATTCAAAAAAGAGCTTCACCTACAGGGAATTTAATGATCGTGCAACAAGGCTAGCGAATTATTTTCGGAATGATTTGCAAATAAAAAAATCTGACAGGATTGCTATTCTCGCCAAAAATGGGAACGAGTATTTGGAGTTCTATTATGCATGCAATAAGTTGGGTGCAATTTCGGTATTGCTGAACTGGCGCCTAACGACAAGCGAGCTGGAATTCATTGTAAATGACTCTGACCCAAGCCTTATTGTTTACGATGATGAGTTCAGTGAACAGATTGATAGGTTAGTTGATTTGTGTTCGATTACTGAAAAATTACGAATCAACAGAGGTGCGTCTGACAACCCATTTGAGGACGTGTTAGCGAAGGCATCCCTTGCTCCTTTATCTGACGCTGATAATCCTTTAAGACTGATCGATGTCCAGACGATTATGTACACTTCTGGAACGACCGGTAAGCCGAAAGGCGCGATGATTACGTATAATATGACTTTCTTTAACGCAGTCAACTCAGGTGTGCCTAATGGTTTGTCTACAGAAAGTGCAAATCTGGTTATTTTGCCTCTTTTTCATACCGCAGGCCTTAATTGTTATATGAATCCAGCAGTTCATGCGGGTGCGACAAACGTTATTATAAGAAATTTTGATCCCGAGGACTGCTTGAAAAAGATAACAGATCCAATGCTTGGTATCAGTCATTTTTTAGCGGTCCCGGCGGTCTATTTATTCATGTCCCAATGCTCATATTTTGAGCAGGCTTCCTTTGAACACGTAAGGCACGCAGCAGTTGGCGGAGCTCCAATCCCGCTCTCTACATTAATGACGTGGCAGGAAAAAGGGCTTCCTCTAAAGCAAGGTTTCGGTATGACTGAGACCGCACCCTCTTGCTTGTCTTTACCGAGTCATAAAACTATTGAAAAAGTGGGGTCGGTAGGCTTGCCTCTCTTGCATTGCGAAGTACGTATTGTCGACGAGCATGGGGGAGATGTTGCCCAAGGAGAAATCGGTGAATTATGGGTAAGGGGGCCAAATGTTTGTCCCGGTTACTGGAATCGTCCAGATGCAAACCGAAGCTCGTTTACCAATAATTGGTTTCATACAGGTGATGCCGCGAGGCAAGATAGTGATGGATATTTTTTTATTGTAGATCGGCGCAAGGATATGTACATCTCAGGTGGTGAAAACGTTTATCCGGCTGAGATTGAGTCAGTTATCCACGAACTTGCTGACGTGGGTGAGGCGGCTGTGATTGGTGTCCCAGATGAGAAATGGGGTGCGGTTGGAAAAATATTTCTTGTGTTAAAGCCAGGTTCGACGCTGTCGCCTGGCGACGTGCTTCGTCATTGCGCAGGTAAATTGGCCACTTTTAAAGTGCCGAAGAGCGTCGAGGTGATCGAGGTTCTTCCCCGGAATGCGAGTGGTAAAATTCTGAAAAGAGAGCTTGCTTAGTCTGATTTTAATTATTTGCTGATTCTCTCTTTTGTAAACTAAGAGAAATGCCGATGAGTGCAATCACAAAGCCTGATATTAAAAGGGTTGAGGAAGCTATCTGTAATCCAATAACTTCCAGCGAAGGGAGCGCAATAAGACCTCCTCCAAATCCCGTTAAAGCTCTTCCGAAAACTGCTAAAGATGTCTTCTTGTCCAAAAAACCAATGCCTAAAACATAATGTTGGAGAGACCCGGCAATAAAAATTATGCCGATAACAACCCTTACGGTCGCGAAGACTGTTTTTTCTAAATCGCCTGACATTATAAGGGCAGGTTCGAGCACAAAGAAAAATGGAATAAAATAAATTATGCTGCCAAGCCTCATTGCTTTGAAGCCGGTAGCCAGTGCTGACGACTCTGCAATGCTCGCAGCTGCGAACGCCCCCAAAGCGACCGGCGGCGTGATGAACGACAGCATGCCCCAGTATAAAATAAAGAGATGAACGCTCATGGGATCCAGTCCTCCCTGAATAAGTGCAGGTGCAAGGACTATTGCGAGGAAGACATACGCGGCTGTTACCGTCATTCCAATTCCTAGAATAAAACTTGTGAATGCTCCCATGAGTAGGAGGAGAAGAACCGAATCCCCCGCTAAAAAGAGCAAGTCATTCACCAGAGTTCCGGATAAACCTGTGACTGATAGAGCTCCCACAATTAAACCAACGCCTGCCATAATTGTTAGTAACTCCATCAGCAGTTTTCCAGTCGCCACTAAGAAACTACCTGCTTTTGATAAGTCCCATCGATGTTTTGCTGAGACTTGATTTAGAAACAGCAACATTCCCGTCGCAATAAAAGGTGCGATCGCTTCTCTCTGCAGAAAAATGAGCAAAAAGATCAGGGTTATGAACGCGGCAATATAAAACCATCCTTGCTGCAAAGTTTTCCTCATGTTTGGCAAAATGTTTTTCGGTGTCCCTTTTAAACCTTTGCGAGCTGCGTATGCGTCTACCTGAATAAATAGTCCAAAAAAATATAAAAATGCAGGAACTGCGGCAGCGAGGGCTACATTTGTGTATGAAACATTCAGGAATGTTGCCATGACGAAAGCGGTTGAGCCCATGATTGGTGGAAGGAGTACGCCGCCTGTCGAAGCGCATGCTTCAACTCCAGCCGCATACTCTTTTTCAAAGCCATTTTTTTGCATTGCGGGAATAGTCATTTGACCTGTAGTCAGAACGTTAGTAATGACACTGCCGCTCATTGACCCCATTAATCCACTGGATACGATCGCTACCTTTGCAGAGCCTCCTCGCACGTGACCGAACATGGCGAGGGCAAGATCTATAAAAAATTTACCGCCCCCAGTATGTTGCAATGCAATACCAAAAATCAGAAATCCTATGACTAGTTCAGCGAATGCTCGAAACGGTAGACCCAAGATGCTCTCGATACTCATAATATGATATGAGGCTGTTTCTGCCGGTGATGAGGCCATGCCGGAGATACTTCCGGGTAGCTTATCGGCAAAAATTGGGTAGAGCGAGAATATTAGCACAAGGGAAAAAAGCACCATTCCACCGCTGCGACGCAGTGCCTCCAGTATCAGCGCCCAAAGCATAAAGCTTGCCCAAATTGCGTTTGAAGGAGCAGAAAATTCCCAACCATAATCTAGCATTGTCTCTGCGTTAAGGAAGAAAAACGAGCAAGCGGCAAAAGTTAGGAAACTAAGAACTGAATCAAGCCAGATACTTCTTGAATCTGAAGTTGTAGGATAAATTAAAAAGCAGAGCGGAAGCAGCAGGCTCAAAAGCGCATAATAATAATGATTTTGAACGGTAATTATATTTCCAAGAAGAGGTGATTCAGAAAAAAGGCGTAGCGAATCCATAGCTAAGAATCCGCTGGCAATCGCCGCGCCCCCGCTTAGCCATTGAATCGTGTTAGAAATTTTTTTTCCGCTGTTTGTCATTCTTGCCAGACCGGATCAAAACCGGCTTCAGAGAGGTATGTTGCGCGAGTTTGTTGCCAGAGAGCTGCAAATGCCTCGCTGTCGAGATTCTTGTTGGCTACTTCTTCCCATGCGAAGGATAAAACTTCTTGACGACGGATAAGAGATTGGTTGTGTGCTTCTAGCGATTCCGACCAAACCCCGACTTCCTGCCAGTATTTTACAGCGCCCTCGTGATAAGGAACGACCCAATCAAACACCTGAGATTCGATCGCCCATCCTATGGCTCCTGGATCCGAGTCTTTAAAATCGGCATAGTTTTCATTAATGGCACGGGTTAGATTGTAGACTAGTTCAGAATCCTGTTCGATTAATGTGGTTAATAGAGGGTAGGGATAGGTCCCGGCTTCATGAGTATTAATTTCGCTCACTGAAGCCCCTCGTGTCGCAATATGTTTGGTGAAGTAAGGTCCTATTGATAACATTCTGTCCCAACATCCCTCATCATCGTGTGGAGCTGGTAGCCAAAAAATACCTCTGGGGGAAGCCTCAAGTCGGAACGGCGGACCTGAGACAGTGGTGCCAAATGCGACATCGACATCACCATTAATGATTCCATTCCAGCTGGCTTCGTAACCCGGGAAATCCACGCGGACAACATCGTCCCAAGTTAAATCTCCACAGGCCAAGTAGGCTTCCATTGAAATGTTCAGTGCAGGAGCGGCCCTTACATATGGTACGCGGCGTCCCCTAAGGTCAGAGAAACGAGTGATACCTGTGTCAGCGGCCGCGGCAACGGCTTTATTGGTAAGACCGTTGGGGGGCATTAGTAGTCGAAGAGGCTGAGGCCCCCACTCTTTGCTCGCGAATTGAAACATTCCCTCTTGAGCCAAATATGTTGCTACCCCATTGGCTGTAAAATCGACTCGGCCCATCTTTAGTGGTAGTAAACGCGATACGTCATTTTGGCCAGGAATGACGCGGAGTGTTACGTTATATTTCTCTCGGAGCATTGCGCCAATCGCAACGGCTTGATTGTATCCAGTAGATCCGAGGTTATATGCTGTCCAAGCCATCTGGCGAGGAAGTTGCAATTGTTCACTTTGCGCTATAGAGAATCCCGAATTCCCAATGAGGGTCAGAGCCAACAGGAGAAAGTGAGTCTTTCGTCGTAAATGGAGTTTTAATTTCCAATAATTTTGGATGGATGCCACATAAATCTCCTCAAAAAATTTATTGTACTGGGCTTTGGTCGTGGGGCTGATGATAACAGAACGGATGATATTGAACATAAATGAATAAAATAAATTTACAAAATTTAAATGTAGTAAAAGCTTTTTATTTTCGTGTAATGTTACTCAAACTGAAGCTACAATTGATCAGATTCGTCTTTCGCCTCTTCTAAAAAAAGGCTGTTGTAGGAGGGGTTATAATTTTTTTGATAGGAGAGGGTGGCTTGAATTACTTGGGCATAATTATTTTCCAGACCTTGTATATATTTTTTTCTTGCGCGTCCGCGGCGGAATTTTCTCAGATTCGACCCAGTATGCAAGAGCAGTTGCAACTGCCAACAAAAGACTGGCTGACGAATGGCGGAGACCTTTTTAATCGTAACTTTTCCTCTTTGAATGAGATAGATCGGTCAAATGTCAATGAGCTGCGTCCGATATGGCGTTCTCATCTCAAAGGTTCAGGGCTCCAGACTAAATACTCAGGAGAGGCTCAGGCTATTGTCCACGAAGGGGTAATGTTTATTATTACTGGGGCGGATGATGTGTTTGCTCTCAGCCTTGATTCAGGTGAAATTTTATGGAGTACTGAGGCTAATTTATCGGATGAGATTTCGACTATATGCTGCGGCTGGACAAGTCGTGGGGTTGGCTTCGGTGAAGACAAGATTTTTGTTGGGCAGTTAGATGGGGTTCTCAAAGCATTAGATCAGGAAACAGGTTCTACGATTTGGAGTGTTCAAGCTGAGAATTGGGAGGAAGGTTATACAATCACGAGCGCTCCATTATATTTTAATGGAATGGTCATTACAGGATTTGCGGGAGCAGAGTTCGCGGCACGGGGAAGAGTTAAGGCTTTTAACGCGAATAATGGTGAGCTTTTGTGGACTTTTTTTACAGTCCCGGGTCCCGGTGAGGTCGGCTTTGAAACCTGGCCTGCGAATAACGATGCTTGGAAAACCGGTGGCGGAACTGTTTGGCACACTCCCGCGGTCGATCCTGATCTTGGAATGATTTATTTTTCAACCGGGAATCCGGGGCCGGATTACAATGGATCTTCAAGGGCGGGTGATAATTTATTTACTGCGTCGATTGTTGCCCTCGATGTTTATACGGGGGAGTACCGCTGGCATTTTCAGCAAGTTCATCATGATATTTGGGATTTTGATGCGCCCAATCCCGTTGTTCTCTTCGATCTTCCATATGATGGGCAAGTAAGAAAGGGGTTGGCTCAGGCTGGGAAGACGGGTTGGGTCTACATTTTAGATCGAACCAATGGTGAGCCTCTCGTTGGGATTGACGAGAAGTCAGTCCCTCAGGAGCCCCGTCAGATAACCTCGGCAACACAACCGATACCTGTGGGTGATGCTTTTGTGAGTCAAACTTTGGATATTCCGGCTGAAGGGTTTGAGCTCGCAAATGATGGGGCAATTTTCACTCCATTCTGGGAGGATCCAATATTACTTCGGCGTAGTGAGGCGAATTGGCCTCCCAGTGCAGTGGATCCCATGTCTGGGATTATGTATGTCTGTGCGGGCGAGCGTCAGGCGGCATACTCAACACGAGAGGGGTTCGAGCAAGTAGAGCCAGGGGAACGTTATGTCGCGGGTAGCATGAGGTTTGCACCGATTGCTACAACCGGTGTGGTTGCTGCGGTGGGTTTGAGGACAAATAAACTCGTTTGGTCACAGCGATGGCCGAGCCGTTGCTATAGCGGCCTCGTCGCTTCGGCTGGTGGTCTAGTTTTTGCTGGGCGAAATGATGGGCGCCTAACTGCGATGGATTCTAGAAATGGGAAAAAATTGTGGGAATTTATGACCGATGCAGGTGTCAACGCGCCTCCGACGATTTATGAACACAATGGCAAGCAATATATCGCGGTTCTTTCAGCGGGCAATTTGCTCGCAAGTACAAAGCATGGTGATAGTGTTTGGGTTTTCGGTTTAGATAAAGATGGTCTGGAAACAACGATTCAAATTGAAGAGATAACACCTCCTTTGGCGAACGATCAAGGCCTGGCTTTATATCGCCAAAACTGTGTTTTTTGTCACGGTTTGAGAGGGGAGGGCGGTCACAATGGAATGCCTCTTGAAGGTCTTGCTGCTTTTCACACTGATTATGTCTCGAACATTATCTCAGGGGGGAAAAACAATATGCCATCGTTTGCCTCCGCATTCTCTGCTGATCAGATTAGGTTTATTGCTGAGCATGTTAGAACTTTAAATCCGGGAACACTAAATAGGAATTCGCGATAAATTTTTGTGAATTCTGTTGGGGGAGAGATTGATATGTACTTGTTGAAAAGATGTAGATTGAAGGTGTTAGTTTTTCGAGTTTTTTTGATTTTTTCAGGAGTCATTGCTCTGGCGGGTTGCGCTCAGGATGAAAACAAACTTGAAGTGGTAAGGCTGTCGGATGGCCCGATAATTGGGCCCGAGCTGCATGATAGTATCGGTCTGAATATTCAGGGACCCTCGCTAATAAGGGTGCCTGAGTGGCTACCGAATAAGCTTGGCAATTATTACCTTTATTTTGCGGATCACAAAGGGAGCTATATCAGACTAGCTTACGCAGATGATCTGCTTGGTCCTTGGAAAATTTTTGTGCCGGGAACTTTGCAAATCGAAGACTCATATTTCTTAGTTTACCCACCAGAGATCTCAGATCAGCAAGTGGAGGAAATGGCTGCGCAGCGTCAGTCTGATTGGACAGCTGTTTCTCATGATTGGCGGACCGAGCTGACTTCTCCGCATATTGCGTCGCCGGATGTCCATGTCGATGACGAAAACAAGCAAATCATCATGTATTACCATGGTTTGGACGGACCAGGGCGTCAGCTTACAAGAGTGGCCACTTCGAATAATGGGGTTGATTTTACTGCGCAACCCCAAAACTTGGGCAGAACCTACATGCGAACCTTTAAATTTGGGGGTTTTGTTTATTCAATGGCGATGCCAGGACAGTTTTACCGTTCCAGAGACGGTTTTACAAATTTTGAAGAGGGTCCAAAGCTATTTAACGCTAATATGCGCCATGCTGGGTTGTTGGTTAAGGAGAGCATGCTTTACGTTTTTTGGACCCAAGTTGGAGATGCGCCAGAGAATATAAAATTAAGTATGATTGATTTAACCAAAGACTGGATGAGCTGGTCAGAAACTGAGGCGATTGAGATTCTGAGACCGGAGAAATCTTGGGAAGGTGCGAGTGCGACAATAGAGCCATCTGTTCGAAGTACAGCATATGGTGTTGTGAATCAGCTTCGCGATCCAGCCATTTTCTCCGAGGGGCATCAAACTTACCTTCTTTACACCGTTGGTGGAGAGGCGGGGATTGCAATTGCAGAATTAAAATTTTGAGTGAGTTACGCTTTTTCTAATTTTCAGCGTCTGTTTAGCAGGAAAGTTCCGATAAATCGAGCGCTCACCTAACAGTTCTGGTGTTATTTTAGGTTAGCTTTGGTGGTCGAAAAAGTTTTAGGCCAAGGACAGGACAAAAATCTTTTTTAAATATGACTCTTAGTTTCATCCGTGTATATAGAACCATGCGGCATTTTGTGGCGTTAGGATTGTCTTTGCGACACAGGAACTAATTATGAAAGCGCTCTCAGTGGATGGAATTGAAAAAACGATTTCGGAAGTCGACATTGAAGGGGTCGATGATTTGGAATTTCTCTTGGGCGGTGGGTCTCTGGTTTCTGATGACCTCGACTCAGAGCACCAAATTTTTTTTGATGAAGATTGTTTTATCAAACAGATCGATGGGCGTTTTCAGATAGATGCTCTTCCTCCGATAGCAGGTAAGGCGGTTTTAGCTAGAGTTACCGATGACGCGTTTTCAGATATAACGTGGAGACCGGAGCAATTCGAAACTCGAGTTAAATTTTTTTAAATTCAGGGGTCTCATATGCCTGAAGGACCGGAAATAAGGCTAGCTGCAGATCGGATCGCAAAGGCGATCGAGGGAAAGAGAATCCAAAGTGCGAGATTTTTTATCGATCATCTTGCCGACTACGATCGTATTTTCACTGGAGTGACGGTCCGTGAAGTACAGACAAGGGGTAAAGCACTACTTACCCATTTTGAAAACGGGTACACAATATATAGCCATAACCAACTTTACGGGCGCTGGTATGTATTGCCCAGTGATAAGAAGCCTAAGACGTCCCGCTCTCTGCGATTGGCCTTGCGCACAGACGATCATACTGCTTGGCTCTATAGTGCCACTGACGTCAGCGTATGGGAGAGTAGCCTGTTAGGTGAGCATCCGTTTCTATCGAAATTAGGCCCTGATATTCTAGATTCTTCGTTGGCAACGAGAACTGTGAAAGAACGTCTTTGCAGTAAATTGTTCTCCGGTCGTTCTCTTGGGTCGCTATATTTGGATCAGCATTTTTTGGCAGGGATAGGAAATTATCTAAGGTCCGAAATTTTGTTCGACGCTGGCGTAAGTCCGTTTGCTAGACCGAAGTCACTTGACGCAGATTCCATACGGAGGCTCTCCGCGTCGACCATTAATATAAGCCGACGAAGCTACAAGACTAGGGGCATCACTAATCCTGCAAACCTTGTAAAAGAGCTTAAGCGGGAGGGTTGGACGAGGTCAAAATATCGCCATGCTGTTTTTGGTCGCGAGGGCGCGGCTTGTCATGTATGTGGGTCTGAAATAGCCAAGGATGCGGTTGCTGCGAGACGGATATACTTCTGCAGGGTTTGTCAGAAGAATTGATATGCACCAAGTGCAGCAGTCGTTTAAAAAGCTACATTTACGAGGAAAACATTGAACCCATCTCATAAAGATTTCTGGTTTGTCCCGCTTGGCGGTTGCGGTGAGATTGGAATGAATCTGAATTTATACGGACATTCTGACAGCTGGTTAATGGTTGATTGCGGTGTAACTTTTGAAAATAATCCAAGTACTGGGGGAAAAGGGAATCTGGTTGAAATGCCAGATCCTATGTTTATTGCGAATCGGAGTAAGGCGTTGGTGGGAATTGTTGTTACTCACGCGCATGAAGATCATATAGGCGGCATTGCCCATCTTTGGAATCAGCTGAGGTGTCCGATTTACACGACGAAATTTACCCGAGAGGTGCTTCTGGTCAAATTTTCAGAACGTGGGATTGACCCACCTATAGTATTAGTGACCCCTGGTGAAAAAATTATTTTAGGGCCATTTCAAGTGACATGGGTTCCTATAACGCATTCTACCCCTGAGACTAATGGGCTATTGATCGAAACTGACGCTGCTAAGGTCTTCCACACAGCGGACTGGAAAGTGGACGCTGCTCCGGTTTGTGGAGAGGCCTTTGATTCGAGATATATCAGAAGTCTTGGGGCTTATGGGATAGATGCAATCGTTTGTGACTCAACGAATGCCTTACAGCCAGGGGCTTCAGAATCAGAAGCAGCTTTATTCAAGGGTCTTCTGTCGGTCATTGAGGATTCGCCCGGACGCGTTGTGGTCGCGTGTTTTTCTAGCAATGTTGCAAGATTGCAAACGATTGGGAATATTGCACATGTCTCTCGGCGATATATTGGCTTGCTTGGCCGTTCACTTCAAAATATGCATTCGTGTGCAAAAAGAGCCGGATATTTGGATAAAAATTTTAATTGTGCAGAGCCAAGTCACCTAGGTTACTTGCCACCAAATGAAGTTCTTGCTATCGCGACTGGAAGTCAGGGAGATGTTGGGGCTGCATTGATGCGACTAGCGAGTGACACCCATCCTGATTTGAGTCTAGCTCGGGGTGACCGAGTTGTTTTTAGCTCCAAAACTATCCCTGGTAATGAGGAAGCTGTTGCGAGATTAGTCAAGTTACTGGAGGGTCTTGGGGTAATTGTGATTCAAGCTGAGTATAAATCGATGCCACTTCATGCAAGCGGCCATCCGTGCGCAGACGAGTTAAAGCAAATGTACGCTTTGGTTAAACCTTCTATGTCTATTCCCGTGCACGGAGAAGAAAAGCATATGGAGCGGAATAACCAGATTGCCGCCAAATCGGGAGTAACCACTCAATTGCAGGGTCGTAACGGTGATCTGTTTGATGTTGTTAGCGCTAGGGTAAGACGAAATATAATACCTGTTGGAAGACTTCGATTGAATAAACGCAATGGCACTCTCGAGCAAGTATCCTGCTGAACCCAAATGTTTATTACATCAATGGTCGTTGAATCATGGCCAACTTAAGCTCGAATAGTTTTCACAGTCAACATTAAACCACGTTCGAGTAAGACGGTTCTTGAAAAGATCCGATATTTCTTTATTATAAACCGATTGATGAAAAGTGTTTTAACCGTCGGAATGTGAAAAGATGATCTTAAAAGGCGTCTAAGAAGCAGTGTGAAGTTAGACGGAGTCGTTTCAAAGAATATATATTCCAAGGAGAAGTTGTATGTTCAGTTACNTTTTAAANTTAAGTGCTTTAGTGTTNGCCATTGGTTTGTCTGCATTTGNTAATGCGCAGACAAAAAGCTTTTACGCTGCCCACCATGATTACAATGTGGTAACNGTCGCTGAGGGATTTGCTCAGCCGTGGTCGATGGCATGGCTGCCTGACGGCGATATGCTGGTTACTGAAAAGCCNGGCAGATTGCGAATCGTTAGGGATGGGCAATTATTGCCGGAGGCAGTTGCCGGTGTCCCAGAGGTGTTTTATACCGGACAAGGCGGGTTGTTTGAAGTTCTGCCTCACCCCGATTTTGAAAACAATCGTTGGATTTATCTCAGCTTTGCTCGTGTTGAGGGCGAAACCTCGGTGACTGCAGTAGTTCGCGCGCGCTTCGAGAATGATCGCCTTAGTAATGTCGTTGAAATTTTTGCAGCGACAGCATCTGGCTTTGGTCACTATGGTGGCAAGATGGTGTTTGATGATGACGGATATCTTTTCCTCACACTCGGAGAGCGTCAAGCTCCGGCTCGAGGTGATCTAGCTGCCCATCCTGCGCAGGATCTTACTAATCATCATGGCGTAATTGTGCGGCTTAATGACGATGGTTCAGTGCCAAATGACAACCCTTACGTGGGTAACTCTGATGTGCTTCCGGAGATATGGAGTTACGGGCATCGCAGCCCACAGGGTTTGGCAATTCACCCTGAGACGGGCGACCTCTGGGGTACAGAGCATGGACCTCAAGGAGGGGACGAGTTAAATCTTATAAAGCCAATGCAAAATTATGGTTGGCCTGTTATCGGCCGAGGGGTGAACTATGGCGCGAAAGGCTCGCCGATACATGCCGGGTTCAGCCAGGAGGGTATGACCCAGCCTGTTCATTTCTGGGTGCCTTCGATAGCTACCTCTGGGCTGATGATCTATGATGGGGATAAATTTCCTGGTTGGTATGGGAGCGTATTCTCCGGAGCATTAGCTGGAGAGCAGCTTGCTCGTCTTCACATGACGAGTGACTATCAAGAGGTTATTACTGAAGAGACACTTGCTTACGGTATGGGGCGTATTCGAGATGTGCGTCAGGGGCCTGATGGATATATTTATATTGCCATCTCTGATGGCAACGGAGCCGGACGTGGAAGTTTCGAAGAGACTGCGATCATGAGGCTGGAACCAGTAGACCGCTAAAAGGAACGTTAAAAGACAAAAGGATATTTAGCGAGATTCAGCTAAATATCCTTTTTTATGTTGTCTACTTGAGCGAATTACATAGCTGCTTGGAGTTGCGTGAGCGCTTCTTAATTTTAGTCTCTCGAATAAACTGAACCCGAATAAATCAAAGTCTCTAAAGCAATTTCTCCCTCGCTCCTCGTCTTGCGCCCGGTTGATTCCTCACCTTCCATTGCAATTCTATAGATGTGCTTTCCTTCTACTTGTGTCCAGGTTCCATTTAGAGAGCCAAAAATCCGAGTGCCGTCATCGAGCATAGCTTCGCCAAGCCAACTGCAAGTTCCGCTTTTCAAATCAGCCTCATGAAAGTTTTCAACAAAGGTCAGGGTGCCGAATACTCCTCCGTAAATGGATACCTCTCCGCTAAAGTTTATAGTTGAGACCACCTGATTTTTCGCGTTCCGTGAATAGGAACTACCTTCATGTCTTAATGAAAAGTCAGTTATTTTTTCGATCATAGTCGTTTTCTCTTTTGTTTTTATTGATAAATTGAATTTAAAATGCTCAGAAAATATAAGTTATCAGGGTAATGCATTTTTTGAATCAATATAAGCTCAATAGAATATAGCGTTAGTAATTTGATTATCAATCATAAGTCCTGTAGAAAAGAAATCTTGTAAGGTTCCTTTGGTTCTGGCTTTAACTGGGGAGCAGCGGCGAATTATTACTGCAGAGTAAATGGGGAATGTTATGTCAGCTATTGCCAAAAAAGTTTTTTTTCTTCAAGTTGTTTTTTTTGTAACGGTCGGCTCGGTATCGGAAGCCCAAGAGAATGCCTTGGGCTATCCTGCGTTAGCTACAACGACTATCTTTGATACTTTTGAGGTTGAAAAAGTTAAAGTGGTACCGGTTGTTTCCGGATTGTCTAATCCCTTTGGGATGGCATTCCGGAAAAACGGCGATATTTTAATTACAGAGCGTTATACCGGTAAGATTAAGCTTGTGAGAGATGGCGAGTTGGTATTGGGGGATGTTGGTGTTCTTACTGGGTTGTATACAGATGCGTTTCGNGCCGGATTAATGGCAATCGCTATTCANCCAGATGATGACAGTATAATTTATCTCACGCACACAAAAGCGATAGAGGATCAAGGAGAACAAACTCAGACCGTTGCTCTCAGTCGCGGAAAATTGGTTGCTGACAGTTTGACAAAAGTTGAGGAGATTTTTGTTGCAGAGGGTTTAGACACTGCTATTGCCGGGTCCGTTTTGTTGTTCGGGCCAGATAAAAAGTTATTTATGAGCGTTGGAGGTGCTTATGCATACGCATCAACTGCTGACTATGCACAAGATTCTGAAGTTCATTATGGTAAGTTATTGAGGCTAAATGAGGATGGCTCTGCACCGAAAGATAATCCGTTCATCGATAATGAAGAGTTTCTTCCCGAGGTCTTTACGATTGGTCATCGTAATCAATTGGGTTTAGCTTTTCATCCTGAGACGGGAGCGTTGTGGGCTAGCGAAAATGGGCCGCAGGGTGGTGATGAGGTAAATATTATTCTGGCGGGAAAAAATTACGGCTGGCCACTTGTTTCCTTTAGCAGACAGTACAGAGGCGATTGGGTGTCTGAGATGTCGCATAAGGAGGGGTTTGAAGCTCCAACTATTATTTGGTGGCCCTCGATTGCGCCTGCAGGGATTGCCTTTTATAGTGGGCCCCATTTTCCTGAGTGGCAAGGCAATCTATTCGTGGGCTCCCTAATTGAGGGTAGAATTCCTGGTACCGGTCATTTGGAACGAATAGTTTTTAATAGGAGAGGGGAAGAGCTTCGAAGAGAATCCCTGTTTGCCGAGTTGAAGCACCGTGTTCGCGATGTTCAACAGGGAGCAGATGGCTACCTCTATTTCTTAACAGACGAAGAGGATGGTGCGTTGTTACGAATTGAGCCTGTTTTGTAAAAAATATANCAAAACNTGTCTGAACTATATTTATGCCTAATTTTTTCGAAGCGTTGGCGAAGACCATGGCTGTTAATTTCCATTTAATCCGCCTGCTGTATTCAATACTCCTAGTTGCTGCGCCTGTGCTGCACTTCCGTAGAGCGCCTCTACCGTGGCACAACGTTTACGACGTATTCGACTCATGGTGGTTTTGTCNTCCACGCAGACAATCATTTGACCCAAGTTTCGCCCCTNATTGTATTCAGCCAGCTCTTTTTCGTTCATTCTTTCGAAATTAGGGATTCCATCATCGAAGGCACAGGAGGTTGTTATCAAGACGGTCATGATAAAAATCCCGATATTATTAGTGTTTTTTAAGATCATAAGAGTAAGCTCATTAATACATTATTAGGGGTGACATTTTATAAGAAAAGGGATTAAATGTATAAATGGACCAAAAAGTGGCTTCACAAAAGNGAATAGCGTTTTCACGAAATTCGATAATAAGGAGGAGATATGTCTAAAGTAAAAAATTCATTGAAGACCGCATTGCTTTTTGCGATGACGGGAATGTTCGGTTGTAGCGAGATGCCAGTTGAGGTTTCAACGGAGTCGAATCTTGCGCAAGGTAACAGCATCACAGGCGTGGGAATGGCAAATCCAAATCCAGTAGTAACGCAAAACTGGGGCGACCTTCCCATGGGCAGAGAATGGGGTTCGACCGCGGGAATAGATATAGATCCGGTGGATGGCAATATTGTTGGTTATGAGCGNTGTGGCGCAGGTAATTTTGGGTCAGGTGTTCCAATAAACTGCGACACTAACCCCGTAAATCCTATATTTAAGTTTGACCGAATGACTGGGGCGGTTTTAGCGAATTTTGGCGGTGGACTGATGATGACTCCGCACGGAATTGATGTGGACAGAGANGGGAATGTGTGGGTGACCGATTTTGCTGGAAATGCAGAGGGGACAAAAGGTCATCAAGTTCATAAATTCAGCTCCGATGGAGAGTTGTTAATGAGTTTAGGTCAGCCGGGACAGACAGGAAGTGATGGTGCGCACTTCAATCAACCTAATGATGTTATCGTTGGCCCTGACGGCAGTATTTATGTTTCGGACGGTCACAACGGGCAGGGTATGATTACTGAACAGGCTATGGAAGAGGGTCGCGCTAGAGGAGATACGGCTCGTATTATGAAGTTCAATGCGGACGGTACTTTTGTCAAACAGTGGGGACAGATAGGTGTTCGCCATGGGGAATTTCGGACTCCTCATGCCTTGGAGTTTGATTCTCGTGGAAGACTATGGGTAGCGGATCGCGGGAATCATAGGATAGAAATTTTCGATCAGGAGGGGAATTATTTAGAATCGAGGTTTACCTACGGGCGTATAAGCGGCTTATTTATTACTGACGACGATATGGTATATGCGATTGATTCTGAATCAAGCCCGACTAATCATCCGGGATGGAGAAATGGGGTTCGTGTCGGGCATATAGATGAGGATGTAACTCGGGCAATGATTCCACCCTTTGAGCGCGAAAATCGCGTATATCAGGGCACTGCGGGAGAAGGAGTCGCAGTTGATTCTGATGGAAATGTATTTGCGGCTGAGGGACCTAATTCGCTCAGTCAAGCCGGCGGTGCTTTTACGAAGTATTCCGTACAGTAGTAAGTAATATTTCCTAAAAATTGTTAATCTCAAAGAGAGGCCCAGAGCGTTGTTCTGGGTTTTTCTTTTGATGCGTATGTCTGATTTACGCCGAGTAAAAATAAATGATATTCAAAAAGCTGTATTGCCAGTTAAGAGAGATTTATGGATTTTGAAACTTTGGTTCGAACTCGCCGGAGTGTGCGTGGCTACAAGAAAAAGTCTGTCCCTAGGCGGATCATTGAGGAGATCATCGACGTTGCAAAAGGTGCTCCTTCGTCGATGAATACTCAGCCTTGGCACTTGTATGTCGTCACAGGTGAGCCACTTGATAAGATTAGAAAAGGGAATACGGAAAGAATGCTGGCCGGCGTTAAGCCGCAGAGAGACTTTCCGACAAAGGAAGCATACGAGGGAATTCATCGTCAAAGACAGGTTGATATTGCAAAACAATTGTTTGGCGCTATGGGGATTGAGCGGGATGATAAAGAGAGGCGGCAGGATTGGGTGATGAGGGGATTCCGACAGTTTGATGCCCCTGTGTCGATCGTACTAACGTACGATAAAATTCTAGAGCCCGCGGCGATAGGGCAATTTGATCTCGGAGCGATTTCGTATGGGATCTGTCTAGCTGCATGGGAGCGAGGCCTAGGAACTGTGATCAACGGTCAGGGTGTCATGCAAACTCCAGTGGTTAGAGAGTATGCGAAAATTCCTGATAGTCAAAATATTTTAACTTGTATCGCTATGGGTTATCCGGACGACGAATTCTCAGCAAATAGAGTGAAATCTTTACGGGCGGATCAGGGGGATTTTGTGAGCTTCGTTGGTTTTGATTAAGGTGTTATTTTTTAGTCGAGGAGAGGTGCTTATATGCTAAAACGGTTCTTGAAGATTTCTCTATTTCTTGCCTCTAGTTTTTTCCAAGCGAGCATCGCTGCTGATGCTGCGTTGAGCTGCGGTCCGTCAGAAAACCTTGCTGATGAATTTTCAGGCAATGTGGATTCGAATTCTCGTTGTTTTGAGATAAGGATGTATACTGCAGCTGCCGCAACTTCAGATGGCGTTGGGGGTATTGAAAATCTTCATCAGCGGTTTAGGGAGCAAGAGGTTTCAATTTTTGAGAGGCTTGGAGCTGAGGTGATTGCGGTGTGGCAGCGCCTAGATGACCCGAATACGCTTGTTTGGATGCTTGCATACAGGGACGGAGAACATCGAGACACAGTTTGGGAAGAATTTAGATCTGATCCGGAGTGGATAGCGTTGAGAGCCCAATATCCCGTCACTTTGTCTGCCGAAGTTTATATGATGAGTGCAGCGGATTATTCAAATTTGAAATAGTTAGTCTTCTCTTACACAGATGATGTCGGCCGGTGAAACGGACATCGAGATTTAGGAAATCATGAACAAAGCACTTTCGAGGCGTACGTTTTTGCGGAATTCTTCAAGAATTCTTGGTAGATCCTGTGTTGTTCTAACAACGCCGATGGTGCTTTCTGCTTGTAAGGAAGTTACTAATGGCGCGTCTGAATTTAAAATTTTCTCAATAGATGAAGGTGCAGAGTATGCCGCGATCGCAGCTAGAATTGTACCGTCAGACGAGAGTCCGGGGGCTAGTGAGGCGGGTGTTGTTTTTTTCATGGACAATGTCTTAAGCGACGGCCGTGAGCCAGAATATGAAATATTGAAAGAGGGCCTGCAAAACCTAAAGAGTATTTGCACGGAAAGATTTGGTGTTACGAATTTCTATAGCCTCAATCTGAGCCAGCAAGATCAGTTGCTTCGTGAAATTGAGGGCGGTGAATTTTTTGAGACGGTGCGCTATCTGACAATTGCGGGCATGCTTTCGCTGCCGGAGTATCAAGGTAACAAGAATAATGTAGGCTTCCAGATGTTGGGCTTCGAGAACCGTCACGCGTGGGGAGCGCCCTATGGCTTTTACGATATCGATTATCAGTTGGAAAGTGAGTAACGATGGATTCTGGGGTTAGATATTCGAATCGCGAAAAAGTTGACTTCGTTATTGTTGGCTCTGGAGCGGCGGGGGGGGGGATTGCC
>PAEL01000119.1 GCA_002700775.1 Gammaproteobacteria bacterium
AATTTCCGAGGTTGATATGGTAGCTACATCACACGACGTTATGCCTGACATTGAACTTTATCAGCCAACCGATGAAGCAAACGCACTTTCTTTAGCTAACACTTTAGGGAAAGATGGATGGTTGGTTGGGGGCGGTCAAGATACTTATGGTTGGCTAAAAGATCGAAACAAAGCCCCTGCTGCGATGATAGAGCTTAAGCAAATTGATGCGTGGAAAGGGATTAAAGAAACTCCGAATGGGATTGAAATTGGAGCGGTAACGACTCTAACGGAAATCGCAAATAGTGAGCTAGTAAAACGGAAGTTCGAAATCTTATCAAAAGCAGCAAGTATTGTAGCTAGCCCTCAAATTCGGAATGTAGGAACGCTTGGTGGAAATCTTGTTCAAGATGCGCGTTGTTGGTATTACCGTCGAGGATTAGATTGTTATCGCGCGGGGGGTAACATCTGTTATGCCGATTCACCTGAAGGTCTCAATCGAGAGCATGCTATTTTCGGCGCGAGCCGCTGCGTTGCAGTTAGCCCTTCTGATACAGCGCCAGCGCTGGTGGCGCTGGATGCTACGATGGTGGTGTCGAGTAGTGCGGGTGAGCGACTTATTTCAGCAGAGGATTTTTTTGTAGGGCCCGCGATCGACATAGTTAACATGACAGCATTAAGAGAAGGTGAAATTCTTACAGCTGTTCGAATACCTAATGATTGGGCTAACGCGGAATTTTATTGGGAAAAAGTAGCTGATAGGAACGTTTGGGATTTTGCACTAGTCAGCATTGCTGCCGTAATGAAGGTCTCCAACGGCCAGATACAAGATTCTCGCTTTGCATGTGGAGCAGTGGAATGCACGCCGAGAAGACTCCCTTCGGTTGAAAATGCTATTCAAGGTCAACAGCGTTCAGAGACGCTGGCCGAGAAAGTAAGTGAACTAGCTTCTGCTGGAGCAGAGCCGCTGAATTACAATCACTTTAAAGTGCCGCTTATTGAAAATCTCGTTAAGCGAGCCATTAGAGGCTGAGAGCTCAGTACTCTCTAAAAATAATAAGTATGAATTAGGCAGCTTGAAAAAGCTGAGAGGAGTATGAAGTGGGAGAAATAGTTCGCTACAAAAGGGATGTTTGGGGCGAGGAAGTTATTCTCGGTGTGTCTTGGGATTTACTTTGGGTTGTTGCAGTCTCCATTTTAGTTTTATTAGCGGCTCATGCGATTATTATGGCTGCTTTGGCTAACAAAAAAATAGACAAGCCTTCTGGAGATGGGGCTCGCGTTGTTCGTCACGAGGCGGTTGATCGGTGGTTCCACTGGGTGATGGCAGGTAGTATTTTGGTACTGATCGCCACAGGCGTAGCTCCGATAGTTGGACTGCGGTTTGCGTGGCTGGAGCTGCACTGGATCTCTGGTCTACTCCTAGCTTTTATTACATTATTTCATATTGTGCGGTCCTTGTTTTGGCAGGACTTTAAATCCATGATCCTCTCGCCAAAAGATTTCGGCGAGCCTTTTGATTCCTCTCTGATGCCGGGCAAATATACTTTCGAGCAAAAAGGGATGCATTGGGCGGTAACGGTAGTGGTTCTTGCAGTCATTGTTACAGGATTGTTAATGTTCTTACAGATAGATTCACCGTTCTGGGAGCGAACAAACAGCATGCCGGAGAGTCAGCTGGGACTTGTTTTTCTTTTGCATGGATTGTCGACACTTGCACTCGTTGCGTTGGCCTCAACCCATATTTATTTTGCAATTCGCCCAGAGAAATTATTTTATACTCGTTCCATGTTTAAGGGGTGGATATCTGAGGATGAAATGAAGGCCAATCACAATCCTGAGTTGTGGGCACCTAAACAAGCTGATTGATAGTATTGTTCAAAACATAGCGCGTATCAGGTCTTTTACTTAAGCTGATGCGCGCTCTTGGTTTTTGAATTTAGATTGAGGTAGGAATAGTGTTAGAAGACGACATCGAAACGATTGAATCCGGTTATGAATTTCTTTTAGCTTACGCCGCGCAGGGCCGCCCCGCTGCAGTTGAGACTGGCCCGGGGCCTCATGCTCGTCCAACTATTCAAAATATGGCCGAAGCTATGGCAAATGTTGCAAGGCAATTTTCGGACAGTTCTGATGGTTTTGAGAATGTTATCGCGCATGATTGCCTGAATGCGGGAGCGGCGCTTGAATTTATTTTACGCCAAAAAAAGGTTGGGTCTGAGATGGTGGATAATTTGAATGCGTCGATTCATTTGCGGGCAGTGCTTACCGATCTCTTCCTATATAGCGAAGTTCTCAAGCCAACCACCGCGGATGAATTAGCTGCAGCCGCTCCAAGCGTGGTCGAAACGTTCGATGCCACGAAGAACAAAGATTAGTGCATTGCCAAATTCAATTAATTATCCATCTCGATTAAGGCTTGCGCATTTACCTACACCGGTAACGAAGCTCGAGAGGTATTCTTCTCGGTTCGGCAATGTAAATATCTGGGTAAAGCGGGACGAGCTAACGGGGCTGGAAGTTTCAGGTAACAAAATTCGAAAGCTCGAATTTTCTGTTGCGGAGGCTCAAGCTCAAAACTGTGACACGCTGATTACATGTGGCGGATTGCAGTCCAATCATTGCCGTGCGACGGCGATAATTGGTGCGAGATTGGGTTTCAAGGTACATCTTATCCTGCGCGGGGAAAAACCGGAGGTACCCGATGGCAATTTGCTAATGGATTATTTGTGCGGTGCTGAAATTAGTTTTCTACCAGCCGACAGTTGGTCTGAGCACGTGGATTTCGCTTCGCAACTCAAAGCGCATTATCGGTCTCTGGGACGCAAAGGATTATTCATTCCGACAGGAGCGAGCGATGCCACGGGGTTATGGGGTTACATCGCCGCTACCGAGGAGTTAATCGCTGATTTCTCAAGATTAGAAATGACCCCAGATTATATAGTATGCGCTACTGGTTCCGGGGGGACGCAAGCAGGATTGATTGTTGGCAGCAAAATGTTTGGGTACAACGGACAGATTTTGTCTTTTAATGTGAGTGATGACCCTGACTATTTTGATCAAAAAGTTCGACAAGATGTTGAAGATTGGAAGCGGTTGTATTCTGAACTTCTGGCGGGTACTGAAGGAGACCAAATTATTCCATCTGCTTTGGAAATAATCACTAATGGGGGTTACCTTGGCCCTGGATACGGCAGTTGTGATAAGGAAGTTTTTGAAACGATACACGAAGTTGCGGTTTCAGAGGGTCTGTTTCTTGATCCTGTCTATACCGGAAAGGCGTTCCATGGTATGGCGACAGAGCTCAATAAAGGCTCTGAAGGAGCGCTGGCTGATGCTGAGAACGTGCTTTTTGTCCATACAGGCGGCCTTTTTGGTTTATTTCCTCAACAAAGTGGATTTGCATTTCCTGGATAAGCTGTTTTTTTGTTGTAAGTATAGAAAGTATTAAATCTATTTTTGTTCTATTTGAGTATCTTCTCCTCACAGCCAATTGATAATGGTTATCGTTTGCGCTATTTTCTTGCACAAATATTTGTAATATTGATATATGGAGCAACACCTCCTATGGAGCTTTGATTATGATAGTTATCAGGTCGTTCTCGTGCTTTGCGTTTTTGACATGCATTGCCGTCGCGTTGTCATCATGTCAGCCAGAATCTGAAGTCCCGCGCGTCAATGCTGGCGCGAACGACGCTGATGGCATGGCTGCTGCGAGTTATTGGGTTGAACCGGAGTCTAGTGACTTTGATGATCAGCTCAATGAGGACGCATTAATGATGAATACTCAGCAATTGATTACCGATAGCTTGAGATCCGGCGAGGGCTATTTTAGCGCCGACGGAACAAAGATGGTCTATCAGAGCGAACAGCCCGGAGACAATCCTTTTTATCAAATTTATCTGAGAGATTTGGTTTCAGGGGAAACCTCCCTCGTTTCTCCTGGCTCAGGTTTGACTACATGTGCTTGGTTTCACCCAAATTCGGGTGCGGTAATGTTTTCGTCTACCCATGAAGATCCAGACGCACTATCAAAGCAGGCTGAAGAAATAAGGATTAGAGAGAGTGGCGTAGAGAGGGCTTACGGGTGGGATTATGATCGCCACTATGAAATTTATAGCTCTCAAGGCGACGGAAGTGAACTGGTGAATTTAACCAACGCTGACGGTTATGATGCTGAAGGCTCTTACTCTTCTGATGGTACAAAGATTCTATTCGCGTCTAACAGAACCGCTTATTCTAGGGCTCTCAGTATGGCAGAACAAAAGCTTTTTGACGATGATGCTGCCCACTTTATGGACCTTTACATAATGGATGAGGACGGTTCGAACGTTAAGCAGCTCACGAACTCGCCAGGTTACGACGGAGGGCCTTTTTTTAATCCCGACGGCAGTAAAATTATTTGGAGGCGATTTAACCCAGATGGTAATAGCGCTGAGATATGGATTATGGACTCTGATGGGACACATCAAAGACAATTAACTGCTGATGCGATGGTTTCTTGGGCTCCCTTTTTCCATCCTTCGGGGGACTATTTCATCTACTCTAGTAACGTTTTGGGTCACGCGAATTTTGAACTTTTTATAATGGACGTTGACGGCAATGGAGCTGCGGTGAGGGTAACGAATACCGAGGGAACTGATATTCTTCCTGTGTTTTCTCCGGATGGTGCTCGGGTTGCTTGGAGCTCGACCAGGACGAAAGATGGTACCTCGCAATTGCACATTAGTGATTGGGATCATCAAAAAGCGCTAGATCTACTTGGGATGAATTAATCCGAGAGCTCACCAACGGCGCTTTATATTATTTCGGATCAAAAAAAGAGGCGGTTTTTGAATATCAAGTTTATAATAATCAAGAATTTTGACCATTACATGTGTTCCATCATATTAGTTGTGTTTGGTCTTGCTTCTGCTATGGCTTTTACTCAACCCAGCTCTAGTTTGCGAAAAATTGATTCAAATTCGTCTCTGACTCATCATAGCTTGCGAGTAAAAGTTGATCCTTTTTTGCAGACTATTGAAGTTGAAGATCTCATTAAATTTCCTAATGAGAAAAACAGTATTGAAAAAACATTCAATCTTAACGCTAACCTAGAAATTACCGACGGACCTCGCCGGTTGGAAAAATTAGTGTCGGACGATTCTGAGCCAGTTTTGCGACTGAATGCGACTAGGAACGTTTACACTGTTTCTTTGCCGCGACGGCGATCTGATCAATTGTCACTCAGTTACTCAGGAAAGATCTCGGACGTTATTGTTCAATTTGGGAATGAGTATGCTCAAAGCTTTGCTGAAACCAGCGGAATCATTGCGCAGGAAGGTGTCTACCTAAACAAGAACAGTGCTTGGGTCCCTGATTTTGGAGATGAATTTATCACCTTTGATCTTTCGATTGAGTTTGTAGATCGTGCAGAGGACTGGCTGACCATTAGTCAAGGTGATCGAAGCGGTCGAAATGCTTGGATCAGCCTTCAACCAGTTGAAGAAATTTATCTCATCGCAGGGGCGTTCACTGAATATAGTGATTCCGATTATAAAAGTACCGAACAAGACTCCATCGAAAAACTGGCTTACCTCCGAACACCGGATAAAAACCTAGCGACTCGTTACCTTGATGCGACAGAAAGATACCTCGCACTTTATGAGCCTCTGTTGGGTGACTATCCGTACTCGAAGTTTGCATTGGTTGAAAACTTTTGGGAAACAGGCTACGGCATGCCGTCATTTACTTTATTGGGTGAAAAGGTTATCAGATTGCCATTTATCTTAGAATCCTCATACCCTCATGAAATTTTGCATAATTGGTGGGGCAATGGTGTTTACCCTGACTACGAAACGGGTAATTGGAGTGAAGGCCTGACAGCTTATCTTGCCGATCATTTGTTCCAAGAGATGGATGGCAAAGGCGCTCAGTACCGAAAGGAGATGTTGTCACGTTATCAAAATTATGTGGGCGAGGGTACCGATTTTCCACTGAGGGATTTTACGGCAAGAAACTCGGCTGCCAGTCAAGCAATTGGCTATGGAAAAACATTAATGCTCTGGCACATGCTGAGGAAGCGGATAGGGGATGATTTGTTTGTTGAGGGACTTAGGTCTTTTTATGCAGATTTCCTTTTTAAAAGTGCCAGTTTTGCGGATATCGCTTTACATTTTAGTTTGGTTTCGGGTGAAGACTTAACCTCATTTTTTGGTCAGTGGACTGAACGAGTTGGCGCGCCTGAAATAACGCTGAGCGTAGACAAGGAGCAAGGAAATCAGGCTAGGCTGATGTTTGCGCAAGTGCAAGACGAGTCTCCTTATGAAATTAGAATGCCGGTGGCCCTTTTTTATGAAGATGAGGCTGACCCGGTTATAGTTGATGTAAATCTTTCGAAGCGTCTAGAAGGATTTTTAGCGGAAGATTACGATAATCTCGAAGCTGTTATCGCAGACCCGAGATATGATTTTTTTCGACGACTTGATGTTTTAGAGACAGCTCCAACTATAGGCTCTCTTTTTGGCTCGGAGCAGTTAACTTTTATTCTGCCTACGGATGATGAAAAAATTGATATCGCTGATTGGCGCTCATTGGCTGACGCCTTTGGAGCGGGAATCGATGCTCAAATTTTATCAGCTGATGCCATAGATATATTGCCTGATGATAGGGATATTTGGGTTATTGGGAGAAAAAACCCTTGGTTATCGAGCATAAATACGGCGGCGACCGATTATGGATTAGCTGTAAACTCGGAGGGATTAAAATTTAGCGAGGCTGGTCTGGGTCTGGTCGAATATTCAAATAGGAGCTCGGTTGTGACAGTGCGGCATCCAGCAGATCCTTCGCTAACTATTGGATTTATTCACATCGACAATAGTGAAGCTGTCCCAGGGATGATCGAAAAGCTTCCTCATTACGGAAAGTACTCGTACTTAAGTTTTCAGGGGGAGGAGCCGGTAAATGACATTAAAGGAACTTGGGCGAGCAATGGGTCGCCGTTAATGTGGGAAAAAAGTGGGAATAGAAAGAAATATGGACATGGTGATATAGGAGTGCTTCCACCATTAGCTGAGCTTCCTCCAAAATATTTGCCGTCCAAGCTGAGCCGGCACGTTTCAGTCCTTGCTGATCCGGTAATGGCTGGAAGAGGAATCGGCACTGAAGAACTTAACCGCGCTGGAGATTATATTGAGCGTCAATTTCGATCAGCTGGACTTCTCGCGCCAGAAGGTTCCTTTAAGCAGCAGTGGAGACAAACACTTACCAACGGCTCAACAGTCGATCTCTTTAATGTTGTTGGTCTTCTACCTGGTATCAACCCGGATCTTGCAGATTTCCCTGTAGTCGTCGGAGCACATTACGACCATCTCGGCGTCGACTCTAATGGTGAGATTTTCTTGGGTGCGGATGATAACGCTTCGGGAGTGTCTGTGCTTATAGAAGTCGCGGCCAAGCTCCGTCGCGCATTTAGTCCGCAGAGGCCGATTCTTTTTGTTGCTTTTTCAGCTGAGGAATCGGGGCTTTTGGGATCAGAGTATTTTGCTGATCATTTACCTTTCGGAATTCAAGCAGAGCAGGTTTTTGCGATGCTGAATTTGGATTCTGTAGGCAGATTGGACGGAAAGCCACTTCAACTTTTTGGGACAGGAAGCGCATATGAATTTCCATTCATGGCCCAAGGTATTGGCTTTACGATGGGGCTAAAATCTGAAATGCCTGAACGGGCTATTTCAAGCAGCGACCACTCTAGTTTTTTAAGTAGGGGAGTTCCCGCATTACATTTATTCAGCGGAATTCATGGCAATTACCATAGAACGTCGGACTCCATCGATCTTATTGATTTCGAGGGCATGTCTTTAATATCTTTGTGGTTAGAAGAAGCGCTCACTTACTTAGCAGACAACACAGAACCACTCCGTGTAACTCTTACTAACGCTTCACCCACAATTCAGAGGACTGGATTAGGCAATCGAGAAGCAAGTCTTGGGACTATGCCTGACTTTAATTACACTGGTGATGGGGTCCGGATAGAGGCAGTGCTGCCTGAAAGTGCTGCGTCTGCTGCAGGGTTGTTGGCTGGAGATGTGCTTCTAAGTTTCAACGACGTTACCGTTGATAATCTACAATTGTATTCAAATTTACTTAGAAATTCTGAGCCTGGTGACGACGTTCGACTAGAAGTGCTTAGGGGAGAGGAGCGTATTCAATTTAATGCAACGCTCAAACAGCGCTGAAAATGCGCTTTTCAATTAGAACTCTTGTTTAAAAACTTTGTGACTAATTGTTCCGAATTATCTTTTTTGAACTCATATAATATATCATCTTCAGTATTTACCTGTTCCCTGCCGCTATGTGAAGAAATTTACCCTAATAAGCGAACCTATGAGAAAGCAACTATTTCAATTAATGCAAATGCTACTGCTGGGAATGCTGTGGTTGGGAAGTGCTGTTGCTTTTTCGCAAATCCCCCAAATTACGCGTGTCGCTGAGAGTGTCGCGAACATAAAACTGGACGGTTATATCGATGAAGCTGTTTGGAATGATCTTCCTATCATCGATAGCATGCGGGTAATAAATCCTGATACGCTCGCAGAGACACCTTATGAGACGCATATTCGATTTTTTTATACTGAGGAAGGCATATACGTTGGTGCGATCAACTTTCAACCCTCTGATACTTTGATCGCAAGGATGACTACTAGAGATACACAACTAGACCGAGATGGTTTCGTAGTCGGTGTTGACGCTTCCGGTGAGGGGTTATACGGATATTTTTTGAGAATTAATCTTGGAGATTCGATGACTGACGCCTCTCTTTTGCCAGAGAGAACGATGAATATGCAATGGGACGGAGCTTGGAATGGAAGAACGCAAGCCCTAGATAATGGCTGGAGTGTTGAATATTTTATACCGTGGTCAATGATGCCACTTCCGCAAGTGCAGAGTGTTCGTCAAATTGGCCTGTATTTCGAGAGACAAGTCGGTCACCTTAATGGAGAGGCTTGGTCGAATCCTCCGCTCCCGCGTACCGTGAATCAATATCTTTCAGCTTTTGAAAAATACGAGCTTCGTGATATCGAGCCGCGTCGTCAATTAACATATTACCCCTTTGTCTCCTCTATTTTTGATGGTGTCGGTAATCGCCTAGAGTCTAAAATTGGATCTGAGTTATTCTGGCGGCCGACAACTAACACGTTGTTGTCGGCAACTCTAAACCCAGATTTTGGGAATGTCGAATCTGATGATGTAGTCGTTAATCTGACTGCTTACGAGGTTTTCTTTCCGGAGCGACGGTCTTTCTTTTTAGAAGGTCAGGACATCTTCAATAACTCTCCGAGGACAGTCTCGCGTCCAGGTCCCGGTTGGGGCCCCATATCTTTGCTCAATACGAGACGCATTGGAGGCGCCGCGATCTATGATGTTCCTGAGAACGTGAATATTGTTCCAACTGATTTGAGTCGGCCGACTGACTTATTAGGTGCGGCCAAGCTTACTGGACAGAATGGTAATTGGCGTTACGGGGCATTATTCGCCGTTGAGGACGACTCACAATTAAGCGGAAATCTTGACGATGGCACACCCATTAGCATTTTGGCGACAGGCCGTGATTTTAGTGTGGGTAGGCTTCTTTACCAAGATACCAGTCGTGGAGGGCGTCGATCCATAGGGTGGATGGGGACTAACTATTCACACACAACTAAAGAAGCGTCAGTTAATGCTTTCGATATGCATTTTTTTTCTGCCGATAATCGCTGGGTCGTTGATACGCAAGTAATGAAGAGTGAAGTAAATAATGTTAGTGGCAACGGCTATTTCGCAGATTTTAATTTTAGACCCGAGCGTGGAGTCAATCACTCCCTGCGGATGACTTATATGGATGACACTCTTGATATAAATGAATTGGGTTTTTTAAGCCGAAACGATGCTGTTTATCTCGATTATAGTTGGTCGAAAACGGAGTCTGATATAAAAGGTTTGAGACAGCGAACCACAAGTTTTTCGGCAGTCAATCGAGCCAATACTAATGGAGAACCGATCGCTCTTGGATATGTTTTGGGGCAGAATTATAATTTCTTAAATAACAGCAGTATTAATTATAGATTAAAGTACTTTCCTAAAAGAGTCGATGATCGTTTAGGTCGTGGGACTGGAAATTTTCGAATAGTTCAGCGTGAAGGTCTTGATCTGTCGTTTTCAACAAATCCTGCCGAAGAAATAGCGTATAAGTTCAGTTTAAATTTGGATCAAGACGAGCTTGGTCCTGAAAAAAACACTGTCTCCGCGGGGGTGGCTTGGAGACCAGATGACCGTTTTTCTCTTGATCTTAATTTGCGGTATACCGATCAAGAGGCGCTGTTAATTCACAAGGGTAACGGTCGTTATACCAGCTTTGAGGCCCATCAATGGGCGCCTCGAGCTGAGATTAACTACTTTATTACTGCTCAACAGCAGTTAAGGTTTACGATGCAGTGGACAGCCTTAAAAGCCTTTGAGGACCGGTTTTGGCAAGTTAACATTGGTGATTTGGACTTTTTGCAGGATACACAAAAACCAGAGGATCAAAGCGATAATTTTGTAATTAGTCGTTTAACATTTCAAGCTAGATATCGATGGCAGATAGCACCATTGTCCGATTTGTTCTTGGTTTATACTCGGGGAAGCAATTTGCCTCGTGATGAATTTATGCCGTTCCAGAATCTGTTTGAGCAGTCTTGGAATGATCGCATTGTTGATACGATTGCTTTTAAGCTAAGATATCGTCTTGGTTCTTAACACTGCGTTTTTTTTGTACAACGGTAGCTTTAAAGTTGTCCTGCTTAAAATAAAATAACAAGAGCGACTATCATGAAAATTTGCCACAAAATTATATTTGCTATCTTTCTGGTAAGTTTGTCGATGTATTCTTTCCCCCAAAAAATAGTGGTTGCACATCGAGGTGCCAGTGGATACTTACCTGAGCACACGTTGCAGGCGAAGGCGATGGCCTTTGCAATGGGAGCAGACTACATTGAACAAGATTTAGTCATGACTCGCGATGACCAAGTGGTCGTAATCCATGATATTACCCTCGATCGGACTAGTGATGTTGCGTTGCAATATCCGGGTCGGGCGAGGGAAGATGGCCGTCATTACGTAATAGATTTTTCCCTTGAAGAATTAAAAACATTAAATATGCGAGAAGGCGAGCGTACAGTAGATGGGGAAAGGCAACAAATATATCCGAATCGTTTTCCATCAGGGAGTTCCACCTTTCGTATTGCTACTTTTTCTGAAGAAATTGAATTGATTCAAGGATTGAATTACTCAATGAATAAAAGTGTTGGGATTTATCCTGAGATAAAATCTCCTGAGTTCCATTTAGCAGAGGGGAAAGATCTTTCTGCAGCGGTGCTTAAGGTGATGAAGGAATATGGATATAACAATAAGCGCGATAAGGTTTTCCTTCAAACGTTCAGCTGGTCAGAGATAAAAAGACTCCGCGAAATTTTGATGCCGGAGGCCGAAATGGATCTGAATCTAGTGATGTTGGCAGGTACTGAGGAGGAGTATCAGTGGATGTTTAATCGGGAGGGGATGAGAGAAGTGGGTCGTTACGCTGATGGATTTGGCCCTACTAAGAGTTTGATAATCGACACTAGCTTAGATAAAGAAAGAGTAATAATCAGTGATCTTGTTAAACTGGCTCATGATAACGGTATGCAGGTTCATCCCTATACTTTTAGATCAGATACAAGAGGTATTCCAGATTATGCTGAGAGCTTTGATGATCTGCTTAGATATTTTTATTTTGAGGCGGGCGTGGATGGTATTTTTACGGACTTCCCGGATCAGGCCGTAAAATTCCTCTCTAACCAATAAAGGTAGAAAAGGTCCTAGGCCTTAGAAAAAATAACTCAAGCCGAGATAAGCTGCTCTGGGCATTGCAGGACCAAGAAATCTCGGAACACTCATCCCCTGAACAATTGGAGCATCAAGTTCCGACGGGTCCTCACCGAGCAAGCCAAAATTTTCATATTCTCTATCGAACACGTTCTTAATTTTGGCAAAAAATTGCAGCTTCGAAGTCAATTTATAGTTAGCTCTGAGATTGGTTGTAGTGTAACCAGAGATTGAAGGTAGCTGATTAGACTCATCTCCGCGCAGATGTTGGTTAGAGCTAGCTTGAAAGACAAATCCTACCTCTAACTCTTTACTTAGTTCGAAATCTCCAATCAATTTGAATTGTTGTTTTGGAATTCCAGGAATCGAGGCTCCGGCTTGGATGCTAATTTCTCCATTTTCATCAGAAAAAGCGTGATTCGGGCTTAGAGCTTTGAAGCTGTCCTCAAACGTAGCTTTAAGATAATTGTAAGATGCTAACCAGTTGAACTGGCCATACCTCCTGTTAAGAGATAATTCAAACCCTTGTCTTTTTGTTCTCGAGACATTCGCAAAGAGGCCGGTAGATCGCCCGGTCGTTTGAAACAAAATGTCATTGCGATTGATTGTCGAAAAAACCCCAACTTCGTAATTAACATTAGCGTATCTTCCTCTGGCTCCGACGTCTACGCTTGTCGTGATTACTTGTTCGAGTGGCGGATCGGCAAGAAAGGCATTAGGCAGCCTGCATTCGAAGTCTATATCATCGGGATCTTCTCCCCGAGCCATTGCATACTTTCGGGCAATTTCGAACACACCTTCGTTGCACGCCAGTTCGATTGGTGTCGGCGCGCGGGCCGACTGACTGAGTGAAGCAAATAAAATATGATCATCCGAAGCTCTCCAAGTTAAGCCGAATGAGGGGTTCGCCCGAGAAAAATTGTGTTTGCCATTCAATTCTGGTCGCGCCCCAGAAAGATCCTGAAGCTCGACGTCAGTATTGTTGTATCGCGCAGACAGCGTTGCTGAAATTGAGTCACTCAGTTCAGCCGTCGAGGTAAAATAAATGCTATTTGATTTGGATAAGGTGCTTACTGAAGTAGCCTCGCTATCGACAAAGGTTCCGGTTCCGAGGTTAGTGGTTAGTCTCGTAATGGGATCTAAGAGAGAAAGTTCAAGAATCGAATTAAAAGCTGAGGAACCCTTAAAATACGCGATCCCAACGATGCTGTTCAGGGGGACGCCAAAAGCTATTCCGCTGTTGCGCCATTGAAAATCTAGGCCTCGGCTTTTTTGATCGCGTTTGCTAAGGTTGTTTATGGCTTCGTCGCTTAGAAGGCCCGAGCCTGAGAGGTCATCAGTAAAATCCTCTAAATTAAAATCGTCCTCTCCAATGCTTAGAGCAAGGTTGTTGATGTAAGCCTCTAAATCTTCACTGTCGCTGAACTGATTATTACAAAGGTCGTCGTCATCTAAATTAAATTTTTCTAAATCGTCTTCTTCTAGCCCTTCGATGAGAGCTCTTCCGGATAGAAAATCGCAGGTCGTATATTCTGAACCGTCCCCGTTGAAAGCGTCAGTGCTATTATCGCGATGGAAAAAATTCCCGCTAAAACTGTTTAATTCGTTTGGGCTAAAATTGAAATCTCCTCCAAACATTTGCATGTTATTAGAGGTCACATCGGGTCCCGTAAAAATTGCAGCTCGGTTAATGGCAAGAAGTTCGACCGGGCTAGCTCCGTTTCCGGTAAGGTCGGAATCGCCGTTTTGATAATAAATATTTCCTGTTCCTTTGACGTTTTTCCACGCGAGGCTTGCGTAAGCATTTGTTGCTTCTGAAGCAGAGTGGTCCCTCCAGCCCTTTTCCTCAAATTGTTCAACATTGATATAGTATGCAATTTGTGATGTTTGCAATTCGATAATGTTGCCGCTCTCAAAAGCAGCTTGGCGACGACCAAAAGCCCCTGTGGTCAGTTGTACGTCAGAGCCTTCGACATCGAAGCCAGTTTTCATGCGAACTGCGAGAGAGCCACCGAGAGCATTTAATCCGAATAACGGATTCGCGCCGCCGATGAGCGTGATGTCTTTAACTGCTGATTGGGGCATGAGGTCCCAATTGACCGTATCACCTAGGGGTTCATTAATCCGAGCTCCGTTTTGATAGACGGCGATTCCTTGTGCAAGGCCTAACAGTGGAGATGCCGTAAAGCCTCTATATTGCAGATCGGGCTGGAGCGGGTTATTTTGCGCATCGTTAAGCGTTACGCTTAAAAAATTTTGATTCATAAAATCAGCAACGCTGTCTGCTCCCGTTCGCTGAAGATCTTCTGCATTCCCAGATTGAACTGGGAACGGGATCTTATCTCTAGCCATGCCGAGTCCGGATGGTACAACCCCAATCACAATGATCTCTTCTGGGGTAATTTGGGCTTGTGAAATAGAATTTATTCCGACGAGCATGAGCATAAAAATCGTCGTGCCTATTCTTTTTTCTTCTCTATTTACATTCATAAAAAATATCTTCTTCTGAGACGCAGGGGTTTCATATACTATAAGGCGAATTTAGATTTACCGATGGTTAACTTTTAGCGATAACAAGGTTATTGCAGGGGAAAAAAAATGGCAAATTATTTTATTACTGGAACAAATCGAGGGCTGGGCTTGGAATTTGTTAGTCAGCTTGCCAAACGAGGCGAAACAGTTTTTGCAACGTGTCGTAATTTGGAAAATGCATCTCAGCTCACTGCCCTTGCGAATGATAATAAAAATGTGCGCCTAATTGAAATGGACGTGGCGGATAATGTCTCAAGGGAGCAGGGGCTCAAGGGAATTGAAGGTGAGGTCATTGATGTTGTAATCAATAACGCCGGGATCTATGGACCGAGGAATTCTAATTTTGGCGGACTAAAGGGGGACGATTGGTCCAACGTTCTTCAAACTAACGTTATCGCGCCCCTTCTACTAACACAACTAATAATTGATAGAGTGCGTATTAGCGCAATTAAGAAATTAATTTTTTTGACGTCTAAAATGGGTTCTATTGAAGATAATCAAGGCGGTGGTGCTTATATCTATCGAAGTTCGAAAAGTGCTTTGAACGCTGCGGTTAAAAGCCTTTCTATTGATTTGAAGAGTCAGGGTTTTACCGCGGCCATGTTGCACCCGGGCTGGGTAAGAACAGACATGGGTGGCCCGAATGGACTCATTGATACTAAAACGAGTGTTCAGGGGATGGTGTCTGTGATTGATAATTTAACAGACGAACAGTCTGGACAATTTCTGAATTATGATGGGCAAGTCATTCCGTGGTAGGGGTCTTCATTATTTATTTTCCTGTTTTAAAAAAGTTTAAAAATTTGGGTTCCTTGATTAAATTTCTTATGGGTATTACACCGCGGTTATTTTTCGTTTTTATTTTAAGCTTTGTTATATATACAGGATCACCCAAAGTCCTTGCGCATGGAGGGGTAGCGTTCGAAGGCGATAGTTGCCTCATAAGCGTTAATTTCTTGCAGGCCCATTTCACTGTTTTTCAGCCTGAAACGCGAAAAACTAGGGAGTATTGTGAGGATATTCCAGATGTAACGAGATCCGTTTTCGTGATGGAATATTTGCATGACCTTCTCAACGAGATGAGCGTAGATTTCCGAATCATTCGGGATGAAGGGGGGCTAGGACGCTTTGCTGATTGGGAGGACATAGAGAAAATAAAAAGCATAGAGGAGGTTACCGTTTTCTTTGAGCCGGAGAGAATAGAAGAGGGTGGATTCTTTAGTACAAGTTATACCTTTGAAGAAAGTGGGACTTATATTGGGATCGTAACAGCTTCTCACCCTACTGAGCCGAGGGATTATAACGCAGTGTTTTTTTTTAGAGTCGGTGGAAGAGACTGGGGCACGTTACCGCTCTTCGCTTTAGTTATTGGCCTGCTGCAACTTGGTTACTGGATAAGCAATGGAGGGGTCGAGCGGAGATTCGGCGATAGATTTAGACGATCGTAAAGTGCCTCAGAGGTTAGCCGATAAATTTTGTAACTTGATCGATATTTTTTAGATTTGATCGACGGCGTTGCAGCAATTACTCGGTGGATATGGATGTGAATGTAAAAATCTTACGCCTGAATAAAGCTGGGGTCCCGGTAAGTTGGCTGACCCGAGAAGAGGCTGCTACATTGCTTGTGAAAGAACAGGTCATGTGGAGCCTCGGTGCAGTCGTTGCGGAGCTATATGGCGGATATAACAATTCTGGTATTCAATCAGTCTTGAGATTGCCCAGTATTGTCGCTTGTGAAGGACAAGTCCACAACGCGAAATATAATGCCCCCCTCGATAATAGGTTTTTATTTCGCCGCGACAGGAATGTCTGCTTATACTGCGGCAAGACTTTTCACAGCCGAGATCTGTCCCGAGACCATGTAACGCCTGTTTCTAGGGGTGGGTTGAACGCATGGACAAACGTAGTGAGCTCTTGCAGACGGTGTAATAACCGTAAGGCGGACCGCACCCCTGAAGAGGCGGGGATGGAACTTCTGGCGGTTCCCTTCGCCCCTAACCAATATGAATTCCTTTATCTTTCGAATCATAATGTTTTGGCCGATCAGATGGACTTTTTGAGCGCTCGTTTTTCACATCAACTGAAAGAGTAAACAAAGCGATTCGATCTTTAAGAAATCCGGCCCTACCTCAACTTCGTGCTACTATTACCAACTTCTTTGGTTTTTTAAGTATTATTTCAGACTTATTCATGTTGAATTTTTCAAATATGTTTTCGAATGTGCAGATGAAGGACCTAAGAGGGTTTTCGTTATCTCTGATAGCTTCAATACTGTGGGGCGTTTTGCCTATCGCGCTTAAAGAGTTGATCGTAGCGATTGATGCTACGACCATCGTATGGTTTCGTTTTCTCCTTGCCGGGATAGTATTAACCGCGTGGCTTTTTTTTACGCAACAAGTTCCAAGTCTGAGGGGGCATGACAGACTTTCTTCGATCCTCTTAATTTTGGCGGCGAGTAGTTTGTGTCTTAACTACTTTTTATTTTCTTATAGCCTTAATTTTGTTAATGGTGAAACGAGCGAAGCAGTTATTCAGTTAACGACTTTGTTTTTGATTATCGGCAGCGTGGCAATTTATGGTGAGTCCTTTGTTGCTGTTCAGCGCTTTGGAACATTTCTTATCGTGGCCGGTTTGCTTCTTTTCTTTAACGAGAGGCTTGCGAATTTCTTCCATAGTGGAGACGGGGAAGGGTTCGGTGTCATGATTGTAGTTTTTGCAGCGGTGACTTGGACCGTGTATGCCTTGATACAGAAGAAGTTGCTTAAAAGTTACACTTCTGTCCAGATTTTGTGGGTAATATACATGTTTTCGTTAATTATCTTATTGCCGTTCATCAGCCCTAGCTTAGTGTTTTCTTTAACCGGTTTGCAACAATTGCTTTTATTCTTTTGCTGCGTAAATACTTTGATAGCTTATGGGAGTTTTGCTGAGGCAATGAATTGTTGGGATGCTTCAAAGGTCAGCGCGGTGCTGGCATTGGCGCCACTTTTTACTATAGGCTCCCTAAAGTTAATAGTTTATTTCGTGCCGGATTATGAATTTAGTGATCGGCTTGCGTGGCTTTCTTTGGGGGGAGCTGGGTTGTTAGTGTTAGGGTCTGTTATGACAGCGATTGTACCGCTCTTATCTCGTGAGCCACGCGAAGCCAACTAACTAGACAGTGACAGCCTGCGCGCTGCGAGCTGACGGTAGAAGCTTATAGAAGCTTATAGGAGCTTTGAATGATAATAATAATCAATTTTTTAGCATTGAAGAGAGGCCGGTATTCTATGTTTTCTCTACTTTTTCAATTCATGCTCTTGGCGCTTTCCTCTTCATTGTTGAATGGGCAAGTTGAGAGGTTTGAAATTCTTGAGCGGGAATTAATAAGTGAAGACGATATTGATTACAATTATGAATCAATTTCTGGACGGATTTACCTCTCTTTGGATCCTGAGTTGTCGCTTAATCAGAGGGTAACAGACGTTTCTTATGCGCCACGAAACTCAGCAGGTCTAGTGGATTACTCGGTTGATTTTCGTCTGCTGGTTCCTTCGGCAGAGATATCTAACGGAGGATTAATTTACCATGTGAATAACCGCGGAGGGAGTCGAGTTCCACCTCAGGTGAGTTTGTCACACCCCCTTACAAAGCAAGGGTTCTCTTACCTCATAACAGGCTGGATTAACGAGCTTTCATCTGAGTCTCTGGGGAGACTTAGGTTACACGCTCCTATAATCTCTGACGGTGGACAAGCGATAAAGGGTAAGGTGCGTTATGAAATTTATGTTTACAGGAAATCAAATGATCGGGAGATAGGTACAGCAAATCACCTCGCTTACCGGCCCACCGAAGACGGACTGGCTGAGGCCGTACTCACTAGAAGAGCTTATCAGCAAGACAAGAGGGAGGAGATTGACCGAGACGATTTTTCGTTAACAGTCATCGATGAAGAGGGCTCGTCACAACCGCGGGTTACGGTCAACCTACTAGGGGGTTTTGAGCCAGGTTTTATTTACGAACTCATCTACGAGGCGCAGGACCCAGTTCTTGCTGGCGCGGGTATGGCTGCCATTCGCGATATTGTTTCTTTGATGCGCTATGACGGCGAGAATCCCTTATTAGGTGAGTTAAACATGCCAGAGATCGACCATACTATTGCGTGGGGTAATTCCCAGAGCGGTCGGTTACTGCGGCATTTTTTGTACGACGGTTTTAATATCGATTTGTCTAAGCGCCGAGTTTTCGATGGTCTTATACCGGTAATCACAGGAGCAGGATACGGGATGTTTAACAACCGGTTTGCTATGCCCACCCGAACCAACGGCCATCACACTAATTATTTGTTCCCTAATGATTTATTTCCGTTCACTTATGGGGATAGCATAGACCCTTTCACCGGAAAAAAGGACGGGTTGTTAAGTCGGGCACGCGAAGAAGGTGTTGTCCCAAAAGTGATGCATATTCAGACCTCAAACGAGTATTGGTTGAGGGCGGGCTCGCTGCCTCACACCGATCCGTTGGGCACAGAGGACGCTGTCATACCTGACGAGGTGCGATTTTATACGATTGGTGGTTCGGCTCATACTTCTCGGGATGGGAAGCCGCGTGCTCCTACCATAGGACGACTACCGTCAAACCCAAACATGTGGGCGCCGATTGCAGAGTCTCTAGTCGTGGCAATGTCGCAGTGGATTTCTGAAAGCGTTGAGCCGCCTGCATCTAGGTATCCTCTTATCGCTGATAATAGCCTTGTGCGCTCTCACCATGGCAGAAACATTAATCATAAAGCCTGGAATCCGATCGATGGTGTAGACCATCCTTCAGGGCCTTACCACCCGGGATTTGCCGACTATGGACCTCAATGGAACACACACAGAATCATTGAGTCACACCCTCCTCGGGCTATTGGCTTTTATAATGCTCTTGTTCCCGCTGTTGACCCTAACAACAATGATTTAGGCACGAGTACAATTTTGCCGCCTACGGCAGCTGTGCCGATTGCAACGTTTTTGTCGTGGAACTTAAGAGCAGAAAATATCGGAGCTCCGCGGTCGTTAGCTCGTCTCGTCGGAGGGTATCTGCCGTTTTCAAGCACAGAGGTTGTGGCGGCCCAAACAGGAGATCCTCGAGGTTCAATATCGGAAATGTATCAGTCTTTTGAAGATTATTTTTCTCAATATGAGGCTGCAACGGATCACCTTATTGATCAGCGGTTTTTACTATGGGAATTTAAGCAATCTTACATGGATATAGCTGATTATAACGCACGGGTCTTTGATGAATAAAACTTAAGCTGTTGAGTTATAAAATAGTTTAAATATTGTCGTTTTTTTCTAAAAAATTGTTTAAATTCTTCGAAAATGTTTGACGAAAATTTCTTAATCATTAGAATATTTTTCGTTGGATCGGTATTTAAACGTGCATGATTTTTGAGGAAAAAAAGAAGGGTGGACTCAATTTTAATTGTGTTAGGGATTCATTCGGCGGCTCTTTTTGTCGTCATAGCGTGTTTGCTTTGCTACATATGTGGTCAAGTTACGACTCAATCTCGGCTATTAGAACGACACTTTGAAAAACCCGAAAGGAAGATGAGAAGAAAACTTATTCGTTTCAGATTGTAAGAGATAGATTAATTCGTCACAGTTCGATCGGCTTCAGTGGGTCGAGGGAGCACCGGTGGGGTTCTAGAGCGAACTGAGACGTAGAACCCTCTATTTTGCCGCCTAAATTAAGCAGACTTTCTGTTGCGTTTTTTCCGAGACATACGATGTTATCTAGGTCTCTTCCTGGACGCACCATACCATCCCAAACGACGTTGGGTGTCCCTAATGCGCTTGATTCTGCCCAAGCGAGTAAGGCTGGGTGTCGAGGTTTTTCCCCACCGCCATCGAAGTTATTATTATAAATATAAATCTGTTCTGGATATGGGTCGTAGTTAGAATCATCGATTTTTCGCCCGCCAAACAGAAAACTGTAGATCATGATGTTGACGTTCCCGTTGCCGGCAAAACGGTTTTCAAAAACCTCAATGTTGTCGTTCGCTAGAATTAGTAATCCGGTTCCAGGAGGGACGTTTCCAACGATATTACCCTCGGGCGCAAAATTTTCTGTATCGTTGCTATAAATATCGTTATTGAAAACTCGGGTAGCTTGCCCTCCTTGGACTGGAAGATTTGGCAGGTCAAAAACTAAGATCCCTCCGGTATTTTTCGTAGCTACATTGCGATATACATCGGCGTGGGTGGAGTTTTCAATCTCAATCCCAGCTACGTTGTATTCTGCTCTAGAATCGCGAACTATGATATTTCTCGATTGCCCAACATAGATCCCGGCATCAGAGGCTCCTATTGCAACGGAGCCCTCTATTAGAATGTTCTCAGATTGCACAGGGTAAATACCGTAAGCACCATTTTCTGTCTTGGCTCCGTTGGTCCATTCTGTTCTGACGCGGCGTATCGTGACATTTTTCGATTGGTTTATTTTAAGAGCGTCGCCCTTCGTGTCCTCGATTGCCACGTCCTCGATGATGAAGTCGTTAGCGCTAACAAGTAGGCCCTCAGCTCCTTGGGCTTGCCCTTTAAAAGATAAGATAGAAGAGTTCATGCCTTTCCCGCGCAAAGTTACACCGGGCACGGACAGCGACAGACTGCGAGAGAACACATGGGTACCGGCTGGAATGTCTATTATATCGCCCGGTTTGGCGTTAATGAGTTGTTCCTGAAAGGTTTCGGCAAAATTTAGATCAATCGAAGAGATTTCGGCCTCATTACACCCACTTAGTGTGAGAGGAAGTAAAAAAAAGAGGCGATAAGAGAATTTAAATGAGCGAAGTTTTTTTTTCATTTTTATTTTCTCGGTCTTAGCGATGCTATCGCAAAACGAATTTTCCTAATTCTTGATCTTTGCGCACCTTATTGTGAGGAAAAATTCCTCCACTCATGGCTATAAAAATACCGTTATCCAATATTTGAAGGGCAGCAATAGCGCACCCGACGTTAAACGGGGCGTCGGTGTCCCTGAATATAGCAGGTTTCATTGATCCCGTAAGAACGATTGTTTTTTTTAATTCTCCTTCCGGGAAAGCGTCGCCGATGGCGCTGGCTGTTTCCACCATCGTGTCTGTTCCGTGGGTTATTAAGATTAATTTCTCGTTACAGCTCGATACTGCTTCGATTACCTTTTCTCTGTCCTTGTCATTCATCTCAAGGCTGTCTTTACGCATAAGAGCAGTGAAGGAAAAGGTCTGGTTGAGTTCAAGGCCCGAGATCATACCCTCGATTGCTGGAGGACCTACTTCATAGGCACTTTTGGCGTCAAAGTAAATTTTGTCAATCGTCCCACCGACGGTTATAACTCTTATTACAGGCATAATGTTCAATCAGTCATTGTTGAGTGGAGGAATCTCAGCGAGCGACTACTTCATATAGCCAGGTATCACCATTTGAAACTGAGTTTTCGTTAGAAGCGAGACCGTCTCCGTACTTTCGACTAAATTCGTTTAAAACAGGGCCGACTTCCGGGCCGTTAAGTAACCGTTTTAATCGATGTTCAGATAATTGTCCGTCCACACGGATAATAATTCGGTCATCTTTTTCTAAGTAGTGGGGCCACTGCTTCCAGATCCCGCCGAAAAATGTATTCATATATCCACTGACAATGAAAAGTCTTTCGTCGTGGACGGCCAACCATACTGTCCTGGAACTGACCGGGTCTAGAGTCTGAAATTCTACAGTATTTCTCTCTTGGATGGATGTCCAAGAACTTGGTGGCGCGATAAGTTCACCAGTTGTGAATGGCCCTCCTGAAATTATTTCCAGGGGGCCATCACTGAAGCTCATGAGTAACTTGAGCGCTAATGCCAAGCTTACGCAAGCGATTAAAACAATCGACACAATTTTTTTCAGCTTCAATATAATTGCTCCAACTTTACTCGTTAGTTTATTGCTCCTCCTATTTGTGGGGAGAAACCAAGTATTTTTCGCCTGTAGCTTGTTTTGCGTATGACTTGATGTTGTCTGGCTGCAGCATCTCTTCTAATGATATTTCTGCTGCGTAATTACTGGCGAAAGTGGTTTTAATTTCGGCAGCGACTCTCTTGCGCATCTGCTGAAATCTTTCCATTCCGATTTTTCCAATCATCGGTGTGAGCAACCAGCCCCCGAGGCCCCAAGACATTCCGAAAGCTCTTTTTAAAATTGTTGGAGAAGGGTCTAGGCCACCGTAGATATAGACTTGTTTATATGTATCCGAGCCATAGCGACTATATTCCTTTGCAGTTTTATTAGCAGCTACTTCCATCGCAGAAAGTATCTGACCGGGGAGCTCTCCGTTGTTTCCTCCCCCAGTTGCATCAAAACCTAGTGTTGCTCCGGTCTCGACTAGAGCAGCAATGAGGTTCTCCGTGAAATCTGAGTCACCTGTGTTACATACATACTTGGCACCTAAATCTTTGAGAATTTTTTCTTGTTCGGTTTTTCTTACAATATTTATTAGAGGGATGTTGTCATCCTTACAAATTTTTACCAGCATCTGCCCCAGATTGGAGGCTGCCGCTGTGTGTACGATGGCTGAATGTTTTTCCATTTTCATTGTTTCTATGAAAGCAAGGGCTGTCAGGGGATTCACAAAAGAGGACGCGGCCTCCTTAGAACTTGTTCCATCATTCATCACCAAGCAACTCGAGGCCGGCACGCATCTGTATTGGGAATACATAGCGCCGCCAGCAAGGCCCACAGTTTTTCCAATTAGTTCTTTAGCGTTTGCGCCCGCATCCTCAACAACGCCAGCGCCCTCGTTCCCAACCGGCATGGATTGGCCTAACCTGGGCTTCATTGCATTCATTAATGCTGGATGTATTTTCATTGAAGTTACTGTTTGGTCGCCGTCGCCTGAGACACGGATGCTGCTCAAGTCTGCGGCGAAACTTAAAAGAAGACCGAGGTCAGATGGGTTAATAGGGGCAGCCTCCACTCGTATAAGCACTTCATCTTCCGCGGGTGTTGGCTTTTTAACGGTCGCAATGGAAATTTCTATTTCGCCATCTTCTGTAACTTTCGATCTTATTTCTTTTGAGTTCTGCTCAGACATGTCTGTTCCTTTTTTGGATTGTGTGACAATTGTGTAATCATAGACCTCATAGGATGATTTTAACAAGTAGACAATATTTTCATACTAGTATACAAGAAGAGACTATGGAGCAATGTACAGACCCTATTACTAATTCCCTTAAGTTGATTGGTGGAAAATGGAAAATTTCCATCATCTATAATCTCAGGAAAGGACCAACGCGGTTTGGGGAGCTGAAAAGAATTTTAGCGCCAATTACGCAACAGATGTTGACTAAGCAACTTCGAGAAATGGAAAGGGATCGACTTATTAAGCGAAATGTTTATGAAGTGGTCCCACCGAAGGTTGAATACTCTTTGACTGAATTTGGTTCATCCTTAGGTCCAGTATTAGATTCTTGGTGCAAGTGGGGCAATGAGAATCAGAGGGTTATGCAGGCGATATTTGAGGAGCATTAGGTTTTATGGCAGCGGACCAAATCTTCAAACTTTGCAGTGCACTTGCGATGGTTGGCTGGGCTGGGTTGGTTTTTACACCTCGTTGGACTTTCGCGCGTGATTGGGTAGCGCCCGTTATAGCGCCACTTTTGATTGCTATTTTTTATACATGGCTGATGGTCATTAATAGTCCTCCGGACGGGGGCGGCTTCGGTTCATTATCCTCGGTTATGATTTTGTTCTCAGATCCTAATTTGTTGTTAGCTGGGTGGATTCATTACCTAGCATTTGATTTATTTGTAGGCGCTTGGGAGGTGCGCGATGCCCAAAGAGCAGGGATTCATCATTTGTTAGTTGTGCCATGTTTATTTGCTACTTTAATGGCTGGGGCAGCAGGGCGCGCCCGCTATTTGTTGGTGCGGCCTTTTTTGGGGGGAAAAAAAAAAAGGGAGG
>PAEL01000120.1 GCA_002700775.1 Gammaproteobacteria bacterium
CAGATCCTGAGTTGGGTTTAGTCTACATGGTCACTAATGCTTCAACGGTGCAAAGTTATGCCGGCCACAGGCCCGGGTACAATTTGTTCGGTGGAAGTGTGTTGGCATTGGACGTAAATACAGGTGAGCGCAAATGGCACTATCAAATTCATCGTAGTGATCAATGGAATTATGACTTGCCGACTCCACCGATGCTTATGGACCTTGTTGTTGATGGTCAATCAATCCCGGCGCTCATACAAAACACTAAACAAGGGCTGATTTTTGCGTTCAACCGAGAAACGGGTGAGCCAATTTGGCCAATAGAGGACAGACCTGTGTTCCAAACTGAAGTTCCTGGAAACTATACTGCCCCGACCCAGCCATTTCCGACATGGCCCGAGCCTGTTGACCTTATTGCCAACGAAGGTTTAACAGAGCAGTTTATAATTGACTATACGCCAGAGTTAAAAGAACAAGCTACGATGATATTAAACGGATACCGCGTGGGTGGTCTTTATGTACCAGCGTTACCGTTAGATCATGGTAATGACTTTGTGAATAATGTTGGATGTATTGGGGCTGGAAATGTGATTCCACACCAGCCTGTCGGTGATCCAAGTACTGGGATGATGTTCGCGTCTCACGCGAGAAACTGTTTTGCGCCGGGATTTATGAGGCCAACTAATGGGATTGATCGGGACAATCCCAACTATCCGGAGCCCGGTGCGGGGGGAGCAACGCCAAACAGCACACCTACCACCGGAAAAACTGTAGCGGCTTGGCTTCCGGGCGGCGGAGGAGGAGGATTGCCCACAATTGATGGGTTGCGGCTTTTTAAGCCCATGGATAATCAGCTTACTGCGTATCAAATGAATAGTGGGAATAAAGATTGGTCCTTGCCGGTCGGGCCAACACCCGATGCTATTAAAAACCATCCGTTACTAAAGGGTGTTGAGTTGCCTGAGAGTGGGGGCGTTGGTTGGTCGATTCAGATGGTGACTGGAGAGCTTTTGATACAAACGCGAGCGCTCAGTGAGGGAATGGTACAGTTCGTACCGGACGCGCCTTTAACGTTAAACGCGCGAGATAAATATACAGGTGAAGTTTTAGGTAGTGTCCCATTGCCGGCTCCAGGGCAGTATGGAATGATGACATACTTGCATGAGGGATCGCAGTATATTGTAGTACAGATCGGTAGTTCGCGGACAGATGATCCAGCCGGTCTCGTGGCATATAGGTTGCCATGATTATGCAGAAACCATTCTTCGCTTGTATGTTATTTCTTTCAGTTTCGGTTGAGGCGGCTACATATTCGTGTGAGGCAACTAGAGAATCCTACTTAGACCCTGATCATGTCTTTGCAGGGGAAGGCGTAAGCCGTTTTTATTTTGTTGACGAGGAGCTGGGGTTTAGGCCGGGAACCTCAAATGATTTTATTGGTGAGTGCTATATGAAATCCCCAACGCTCCTATACTGTAGTCGCACTAATGGGTTTTTTCTGACACGGATAATAGTAAACACAAGATCAAGTGAATTTATTTACATATTTGAGGATCAGGTAAAGTCTGCAATTTTTAGTGATTCAGGGGCTTGTTCCAACAGTTAGTAGGTTTTATTTTTAGAACGTCCGGTCAAGACGCATAAATTTTCGTGGAGGAAAACCCGTACGGAAACGAAACCCTAAACTCATGCGATAGATGTCTTTGACGTGCTCTAGCTCATTGCCTGATAGAGGCTCGGCAGTATACGCTTGAAAGTCATTACTCATTTTTACTTCGATGTCAGGGCGTTCCAAAGCCTGATAGTACCAGGCTCTCGGCCAATGTTGTGCCGCAATGTAATTGTTCCCATCAATTTTTGTCAGACGCACCACCCTTTCGTGACGTTCTCCTTCATCGTTGAACGTCGCTATTGTGATGCTCGAGCCACCGGCCGGCTGGAGGGAGCCTAGTCTTGCCTCAAAGTAGGCTACCATCGCAATATATCCAATGAGTACCAAAAGTATGGATAAAAAAGCCGTCTTTTTAATTTTTGGATTTACCATAGGTTTATGATATCTGTTGCTCTCGGTAAGTAAAGAAAAAAAGTACGGGCGGACACAGAATGGACGCTCTCTTAGTAGGCCAAATAAAGTCCCTCGGGCACCGCAGTTAACTTTGCGTTGCGAGATTGATGCGTGTCCAGGATAAGCAGTTTTTATTATGTTGTATAATCACCTTAGGGCACGGCCAGGTTTTTCGGACTGTCGGGCAATCCTGCCTTCGCAAAATTCTGGCTTATATACACATTTTCGAATTGGGCAGATCTCCTTTAATGAACGAAAAATTCCCATTGAATTCCTTTTCTTCTTTCCTGAACAGTAGAATATTAAGATTGCTCGTCTTTGTACTGGCCTCGACTTTCTTTTCGAGCTGTGAGGAAAACCCGCTCGGTCGAGAGCCAGGAAATCATTTACAGGTGCAGAAGACAGAACTCGTTTCAAACGTAAGTTTAGTATATCGCAGGCATGACTATATGAATTATTGGATTGATAAAGATGGAGATTGTCGGAACCTTCGGCACGAAATGCTTGAACGTCAGAGCCTTGAGGAAGTGAAGTTTAAAACTACCAAAAATTGTAGTGTTGAGAGGGGGCTCTGGGTTGATCCTTACACAAATAAATCAGTAAAACTTGCAAGTGACCTAGACGTGGATCATGTTATCCCATTGGCTTACGCCCACCAGAGTGGAGGCTCAGTATGGTCAGGGTTAGAAAAAAGGCAATTTGCAATGGACGAGGATAATTTATTGCTCGTCGATGATGCAGAAAACAGTCGAAAGGGAGCCAAGGGCCCATCCCAGTACCTTCCTGTAAAAGGCTTTCATTGTGAATACGCTCGCATATGGCAAGCTGTGTCAGAGAAATATAATCTCAGTCTGCTTGCTGCCGATCAATTGACTTTGACTTCCGTCTTAAATCGATGTTTTATGTAACAGATGAAAATCTTAATGACTATAGTTTGTCTTTTTTTTACCGCTGCTGTAAGTGCGGACCGCATCGATTTTGGCCGAGGTGATGTGCCTGTCACCGTTCCTGAAAATTACAGCGACGGTAACCCTGCTCCCCTGGTTATTCTACTTCATGGGTATGGAAGCAATGGACCGCAGCAAGATTTTTATCTTGGGTTGAGCAAAATTTCGGATCGCTACGGGTTCCTTCTAGTTGCTCCGACGGGGACCCTTGAAGACCGAGGAGAGGGTTCGGCGCGTCGCCCTAGGACGTTCTGGTACACGACTGGTGCATGTTGTGATTTTTTTAATACCCAGATCGATGATAACGCGTACATCGTCGGTATTATCGAAAGTATGAAATCGAACTATAACGTAGATGACAGGAAAGTTTTTTTGGTTGGCCACTCAAATGGAGGTTTTCTTTCCTATCAGGTTGCCTATAAAAACCCAGGTCTCGTTGCTGCTATAGCGAGTTTGGCTGGCGCCAGTCACTTCGAGACTAGGCTAGCACCTGAGGACACCGTCCATGTTCTGCAGATACATGGCACCCTCGATTCGACCATCAAGTATGAGGGTGGAGATATTGGTGGGGTCAATTATCCTGGTGCAATGGAGAGCGTGATCCAGTGGGCTAAATACAACGGCTGTCTAATCGAGCCTGACGAGGATGAGGCCCGAGACCTTGACTCTTCTCTTGAAGGATATGAAACAATCGTTTCGACCTTTTCTGCAGGGTGTCGCAGTGGAGGATCGAGTGAATTGTGGACCATCGCAGATGGCTCTCATATACCTCGGGTCAGTGAATCATTTGGCTCTCAAGTTATTGAGTGGCTCTACGCCCACTCAATGCCCTGAATTATCAGTTCATCTTCTGCGCGTTCCGATGAAGGTTGTGAAAAGAGGTAAAGATGAGTATCCCAAGAACTTTAATTTTCGCTTACCTTCCGCTGGCTGTTGGAATTTCCGCGATTAGTCTGTTTGTTTGGTCGTCTGTTTGTCCTTGCGAGCGCTCCCCCGGATTTTTGTTGCTTGGTGAAACAGTGACTGAGCCAATTGAAGACTGGAGCTTTGCAAATAACACTCCCCTCTGTCAGCTCCAAGTTTGGGCAGGATTGAGACCTCATTCTATTAATCTCAATTGTATGGCGACGGATGAGGGCGAGCTTTTTTTGAGTTGTAGCGTTTGTGCCAGTAAGTATTGGGCCCAACATGTCGGAGAGTCTGAATCAGGTGTTTTAAAACTCGGAGACAGGGTGTATCCGGTATCGCTCAATAGAGAGGGAATAAGCGAGCGTTTGGACAAGGCCTGGCGAGCCCGTGTCCTGAAATTACAGACACATGGAGGGGGTCCATATAATCCGGTTCCCGCTTTGGACGCTGAGCGGCCCGATCACTGGTGGAGCTTTCATGTGATATCACGAGCTGTCTCCTAATATGCTGCGAGTTAAAGTCAATTTATTTTACGTTTGCGTCGGTTCTGAATCGGAAAGTTGTTTTTCTTACCATAATGGTTAGAATTTTTGGTTTATATAAAAATAAAAAAGCATAGGAAAATAAAAATGAAAAAAATTAGTCTCTTACTGTGCGCTGTAGTAATAAGGTCAGTTTTTTTTGCGGGGTCCGTTTACGCTCAGGCGTACTCAAATCCGTATGCAACGGTTTCTCCCTGGGCTGAACTTCCGGATGGACGTATTTTTGGAGCTGTCGGCGATACCGACGTTGATCCTGATGGGATCCACATATGGGCGGTGATTCGATGTGACGCAACATCTCGAGATCGTTTTGGAAATGAGTGTGTGGATTCCGACCTAGATTCAATCTTAAAATTCAATCAGTCTGGACAGGTGGTTGAAAGTTTCGGCAGTGGGATGTTTATTTGGCCGCACGGAATTGATGTTGATCCAGATGGCAATGTTTGGGTGACGGACGCCGTGAACAACTCGAGGATTCCGGCGGGAGATACTCGCGGGCACCTTGTTGTGAAATTTTCCCCTAGCGGAGAAGTCTTGATGACTCTTGGGACTCCGGGTCAGGAGGGCGGCGGAGCAAATCATTTTACATCACCAGCGGATGTCGTTGTTGGGGATGATGGCAATGTGTTTGTTGCTGATGGACACTATGAGGATGGTAATAGTCGGGTTGTAAAGTTTGATGCTGCTGGAAACTACTTAAAGGAGTGGGGTAAGACAGGATATGGCCCTGGAGAGTTTCGTGTTTTGCATACTATAGCCATTGACCAACGCGGTAGATTATTTGTCGGTGACAGGTCAAACAATCGCTTGCAGCTTTTTGATCAAGAGGGCAACTACCTTGCGATGTGGACACAGTACGGTCGGCCAAGCGGAATTTTTTTTGACGAGCACGATCAAATTTATGTTGCTGATTCTGAGTCAGACGACATACAAAATCCTGGGTGGGAGATGGGTATTCGTATTGGCGATGCTGAGAAGGGTTGGGTGAACCACTTCATACAATTACCACAAGGTGANCCGCGNAATACTATTGGTAACGGTGCNGAATTTGTCTCGGTCGATGCGGCCGGCAACATATANGGCGGAGAGCCCAGCACGAGNAAACTTCANAAATACGTTAGAGTTAGGCGNTAGACATTNGNANTGTAAAGNCTGCATCAGGCAGTGTGCTTTNTTCAATGAATTAGCAAGCTAATCGAATTATCGCTGAAAAGAAGAGTAAATAATCATGCTAGTGCAACAGATTCCAGTTCGTAATGCCTTACGGAACTATATGTATCTCCTGGCTTGTGAGAATACCCGTCAAGCCATAGCGATTGACCCGCTGGATCACGAGCTATGTTTAAAAACGGCAGCTGATTTAGGCTGGGAAATCAAACTTGTTGCGAATACTCATCACCATCATGACCACATCGGTGGAAATGGCCCTGTGATCGAGGCGACAGGGGCCAGGCTTGTAGCTCATGCTCAAGCAACTGATGCGATACCGAACGTCGATCAGGGGTTGAATGCCGGCGAAAATCTTGATTGTGGGGATTTAAGTTTAAGAGTGATGGATACGCCAGGTCATACCATGAGTCACATCTGTCTTTATTTTGAGGGTTCTGATGATGCTGACCCTGCACTTTTTTGTGGGGATACCTTATTTAATGCGGGTGTCGGTCGATGCGATATTGGCGGTGCGCCAAAAATAATGTTTCAAACCTTTCAAGAGCAGTTTTTTCCTTTGGGGGATTCCGTTCGCGTTTTCCCTGGGCATGATTACATTGAGAATAATCTTGGATTTACACTCGATCGTGAGGCGGGCAATAAAGCGGCATTTGAGTTGAAGGAAAAATTTACTCGAGGGCTTAACGCGGAGAGCTTTGTCAGTACTATCGGACTCGAGCGAGAGATAAATGTTTTTTTTAGACTCGATCAAGATGAGGTGCGCAGGGGGGTTGCCTCGAGTTTGAATCTTAATTTCAGGGATTTAGATTCTGAAAAAACTTTCATTGGTTTGCGACGTTTGCGAGACAGTTGGTAGCGTAAAGGGAAAGATCGCCGCGAATTTCTCCAAAAAACGATATAAATAACTAGGCTGGGCTTGATGCGAAAAAAAATTGATTATTATTTGTCTTTAGTGTCGCCGTGGTCTTATTTAGGGCATCGGCGATTTTTGGAGATCGCTGAAGACAAAACGATGCCAATATTTATATATCCAATAGATTTTTCAATTGTTTTTCCAAGTACTGGGGGGGTGCCCTTGCCCCAACGCTCGCAGCAAAGGCAAGATTATCGCATGCAAGAGTTACGACGCTGGAGAGAATTCCTTTCGCTTCCTTTAACACTTAAACCGAAATTTTTCCCTGTGAATGATGAACTTGCAGCGACTATGGTTATAGCTTTGCGGGAACACGATATGGGGAAAGCATTGGAATTTGCAGGGGCGTGTCTTTCTGCTGTTTGGGTGGATGACAGGGACATTAGCGATCGGGCAACATTATTTGAAATTGCAAAAGAGCAAAGCATCGATGGCAACAGCTTGCTGACGAGGTTTGAGGAAATGAGGTCGATAAGGAGGCTTGATAGCGAGAACGCGACACGAAGCGGCATCTTCGGAGCACCCACTTACGTTACAGATGGAGAAGTGTTTTGGGGTCAAGACAGACTAGAGCTTTTAAAATATAAATTGCGAAAATAAAGAGTAGGATTTACCTCTTTCGCCTCAAAATTTAGGTGGCGTTATAAGTCTTTTTTTTTGCTATCCAAGGTAACCATGTTCCGCTATTTGCACTAAGATGCCATCGGGGTCGCTAAAGTACAATTGATCACCACCGCTAGTTCTGTTGGCGGGATTTCTGTTTACGGTAGCTGAGACTCGATGTTCTTGAAGCTTATCAACGAGAATCTCTGGGTCATAATTTTCAACTCCGATGCACAAATGATGCATGCTTCCTGGATTCGATAAATTGTACAAACCAAGAAAACTTTCATCACCAAGTCCCATATTAATGCCGCCATTTGCAGGGCGGCTAATAACGTTAAGCCCAAGAACCTTTTCATAAAAATTTGCTGATCTATCGACGTCACTGACGGATAGTGACACGTGGTTCATAGAGCGGCCGATTGAAACTGGCGGGGGCGTCTGGCTAAAAGATTTTGACGCTGAGATAGTAGCAGCGGTCGCAATTAACGAAGAAACCAGCTCTCTTCGACTTATTTTTTTTTGTTCATATTGACAAACTAAAGCTTCAATAAGATTAATATCAGGCATGGTTCTTTTCCTTAGGCATTTAACTCTACAGTGAAGATGTAGATTTACTTTTAAGCCAAAAAACTTGAAGGCCATAAAATGCAAGATATATGATTAAAAACGCTGACAAAAAATTTGACAGCAAGGGGTCTTCGAAAGAATCGATAAAGGGATCTCCGACCGGTAGTCGCCTCAAAAAGTCTGTTATTGCTGGAATCATGTGGAATAATAGCGT
>PAEL01000121.1 GCA_002700775.1 Gammaproteobacteria bacterium
CGCGGACGCGAATATTACTTTATTTTGGTGCCGAAGGCCGGACTTGAACCGGCACGAGCATAGCTCACTACCCCCTCAAGATAGCGTGTCTACCAATTCCACCACTTCGGCATACAAATCTTCATTTCTACTTCTTACTAGTTGGACGGAAGATTTGGGAGATCTTCCTGGGTATTTTCAGTTGTAGGCGAAGCCTCAAGCTGCGGAACGTCAGCTTCAACCTCCGAGACACTCTCTAACACCTCAGGACTGACGACTGGGAGGCCCGTTGTAGAACTGAATCCCGTCTGATTTTTAGCAACTAACGACAAAGACAGACTGGTAATGAAAAAAATAACTGCCGCAACTGTCGTCGCTCTCACAAGAAAATTGCCACTACCTGAAGCTCCGAAAACTGTCTGCGAAGCACCCGCACCGAAGGACGCTCCAGCATCTGCACCCTTGCCCTGTTGCAAGAGAACCAGGCCAACAATAATAACCGCTACAACTAAATGCACTACAACAATGATGGTTTCCATACTTTATCTTTCCGCACTTTCCCAAATTGATAAAAATTGCTCAGCGTCTAGAGAAGCCCCGCCGATCAATGCCCCGTCAATATCTCTCTGCTCGAACAACTGCGTGGCGTTGTCGGCTTTGACGCTACCGCCGTATATTAGTCGGGTTTCGTCGGCCAACGCCGAACTGCACTCGCTCAATGTTTCTCTTAAAAACCCGTGCACCGCCTGCGCTTGCTCTGGCGTAGCCGTTAAGCCCGTCCCGATTGCCCAAATCGGTTCGTATGCGACGATCGAACCCTTCATGAGCTCTGAGCCACACTCTTCAACTATTACCCGCAGCTGCTGCCCAACTACTTTTTCTGTCTCACCGTTCTCTCGCTCTATCTGTGTCTCGCCAACGCACAAAACCGGAATCAACCCAACAGCGCGAGCCGCTTTATACTTCTCAGCGACCAAATAATTTTTTTCGTCAAACCTCTGCCGCCGTTCCGAGTGTCCTACCAGAACCAGCCCAGCTCCAAGATCAGAGAGCATCTCTCCAGACACCTCGCCGGTGAAGGCACCTTCAATCTGTTCTGAAAGGTCTTGCGCTCCCAATTCAATATTCGAGCTCGAGTTGTTCAAAATATCGCTGACAAGCTTCACATGAACAAACGATGGGCACAAAAAACAATCTGCTTTTTCACCAAAACCACGCGCGATAATCTTTTTCACCAGAGTCGTTACCGAAGCAACGCTCCCATTCATCTTCCAATTTCCAATGACGACATTTCGACGCATTTATAATCCCAACAGACAGCAATAGTGTTTAAAACGCTTCTCTACCAAGATCACAGTTCCCTAAAAAGGGGCGGGAAGTCTAACTAAGAAGACCGTGGGTTGCAAGGTTTCGCCCAAGCGACCGGCGTTTGTACGTACCCTATCCTATTGCCGCAGCACTGACCACTTCACCCAACGTCTGTGCATAATTAGCGACATCGTCGGCATTCTCTCCCTCTACCATAACCCTTAATACGGGCTCTGTGCCTGATGCTCTCAGCAAAACCCTACCGCAGTCCCCCAGAGCAGCCTCAACGTCTGCTACGGCTGATTTAACCGAATCCGAATTACTTACGTCTACATCAGAGTTAACGCGGATATTTACCATCGACTGCGGAAATTTAATGATCTCTCCGCGCAAATCCGCAAGCGGCTTTCCAGACTTATTTATCGCTGACAATGCCTGCAGGGCTGAAATGATTCCATCACCCGTGTTCGCGACGTCTAGACATAACAGATGTCCGGAGGCTTCCCCTCCGAGCTTCCAACCCCTTTTTAACAATTCCTTCATAACGTTCCTATCGCCAACGGGGGATCGAAAAAAAGGAATGTCGAGCTTACTCAATGCTTGTTGCAATCCCAAATTACTCATCGCGGTCCCGACCACACCACCGAAATCAATTTGCTCCCGACGTCGGTCGCATGCAATTAAATATATGATTTCATCTCCATCAACCACACAGCCTCGATGATCGACCAGAACCAAACGATCTCCGTCCCCGTCAAATGCAACACCGAGATCAGCTTCCTCTTTTACTACCCTCTCTGAGAGGGCTTTGGGCGAAGTCGATCCATGGCCCTCATTGATGTTGAGTCCATCTGGCGCGGTGCCCATCTGGATAACCTTCGCACCGAGCTCTGCAAATACATTAGGCGCGATGTGATATGTCGAACCGTGAGCGCAATCAACGACGATTTTCAAATCGTGTAGCTTGAGGCTTGATCCCACAGTGCTCTTGCAAAATTCTATGTACCTTCCAGCCGCATCATTGATGCGACTCGCCTTACCTATATGCTCAGGCTTAACCGTAGTAACGTCGAGGGCTAACTGTTCTTCAATGGCCTGCTCCACCTCATCGGCCAACTTTGAACCATCGCCCGAAAAAAACTTAATACCGTTGTCCCGATATGAGTTGTGAGAGGCGCTGATAACGATACCCGCCTGTGCACGCAACGTTCGCGTTAAGTATGACACGGCGGGAGTAGGCATCGGTCCGAGCAAGTTGATATCGACACCGGCCGCAGCGATCCCCGCCTCAAGGGCGGCCTCGAACATATACCCAGATATACGGGTATCTTTGCCAATTAAAATTTTACTCCTGTCGAGCCCTTTATTCGCAAATACGCGGCCCGCAGCCCAACCAAGTTTCAGCATGAAGTCTGGCGTGATCGGGGCATCTCCAACGGCACCGCGTATCCCATCAGTGCCAAAATACTTTTTAACTTCCATGTCTCGTCGTTCCTGAAGCATTTACATGATTGAACTTACGCATCTGGAAAAAACCAGAATTTATGCCCGCCTCGCCACCTCAAATACCTTGATTGCATCTATAGTAGCAGAAACATCATGGGTGCGAACAATACTTGCTCCGTTATTAAGACCTATGACTGTAGCCGCAATCGAACCTGCCAACCGCTGTTTGACGTCGCGATCCGTAACAATACCAATCATCGATTTACGAGAAACTCCAATTATTCTCGGAACATCAATAGGCCTGAGGTCGCGCATATTCTTTAGTAGATTGTAGTTGTGCTCCAAGGTTTTACCAAAACCAAACCCAGGGTCGACTACTAAACATGATCGATCGACTCCTTCGTTAATCGCGAAACTTACTCGCTCACTCAAGAAATTAGAAACCTCAGTAACGACATCAATGTAATCTGGTGCCTGCTGCATAGTTGCTGGCGCGCCCTGCATATGCATTAAGCACAAGGCAACATTTAAATTTTTAATGGAATCCACGGCTCCGGCATCGGCAAGCGCTCGCACGTCGTTTATCATACGAGCACCCGCATTTATCGCCTCTCGCATCACAGTCGATGAACTCGTGTCGATGGAAATAGTGACATCTAGGTCCGAATTCAGCCTCTCTATCACAGGCACAACCCGATCGAGCTCTTCTTGAACCGAAACTTTGTTCGCGCCCGGGCGCGTCGACTCTCCTCCCACGTCAACAATCGCTGCTCCGTCAGAAACCATTGCCCGTGCGCGAGAGAAGGCCTTATCTATGTCTACGCGAAACTTACCCGGAGTTGGAGATGCCAACTCAGCGCCATCGGAGAATGAATCTGGCGTGGTATTGAGTATCCCCATCACGATGGGAGAGGAAAGATCGTATTTCCGCTCTCCGGCTAATAGAATTCGAGCTGGGGCCACTCCTAGTTACTCTGACTAATGTTCACCTGCGGGGCCGCCGATGGGCCCAGCGCTTGAGCTACTTGATTTGGGCGACCGCTCTTCACTCACTTTCTCCGAAGGGCTGTGCCCAGAATCGTCTCCATCTGACCAGTCGGCCGGCGGACGAGGCTTATTTCCAGCCATAATGTCATCAATTTGACCCGCGTCGATGGTCTCATATTCCATCAACGCATCCTTCATTAACTCCAACTTGTCGCGGTTGTCATTCAAAAGCGTGGCCGCTTTCTCGTAACACTCATCAATAATTTTACGCACTTCGAGGTCGATTTTGCTCGCCGTTTCACTTGAAAATGACTTGTTCTGGCTTGCCGCAGAACGCCCAAGAAAAACCTCTCCCTCATCTTCTGTATACAACAGCGGGCCTAGTTCTGAGGACAGGCCCCATTTGGTCACCATATTCCTAGCCATCTCCGTTGCACGCTGGATGTCATTTGAGGCTCCCGTAGTCACTCCCTCCGCACCTAACGTCATTTCTTCGGCTATCCTTCCGCCGTAAAGGCTGCATATCTGGCTTAGAATCCCTCTCTTGCTCAAGCTATAACGATCTTCTTCGGGTAAGAACATTGTCACTCCCAAAGCTCGGCCGCGAGGTATAATACTAACTTTGTAAACTGGGTCATGTTCATCCACCAAACGGCCTACAATGGCATGCCCCGCTTCATGATACGCAGTGTTCTGGCGTTCTTTGTCGGACATCACCATCGACTTGCGCTCTGCGCCCATCATAATTTTGTCTTTTGCCTGTTCAAATTCTTCCATTGTGACCAACCGCTTGCTGGCCCTCGCAGAGAAAAGAGCCGCCTCATTAACAAGGTTGGCCAAATCTGCGCCCGAGAACCCTGGGGTTCCTCTGGCAATTATGCTGGCGCGTACGTTATCGTCGACTGGAACCTTACGCATGTGCACCTTCAAGATTTGCTCCCTTCCGCGAATATCGGGAAGACCAACAACTACCTGCCTGTCAAACCGCCCAGGCCTTAAAAGCGCAGGGTCTAAGACGTCGGGGCGGTTTGTCGCTGCGACGACAATTACGCCATCGTTAACTTCAAAGCCATCCATCTCAACTAGCAATTGATTCAGTGTTTGCTCGCGCTCATCGTGCCCACCACCTAACCCTGCTCCTCGATGCCTTCCAACTGCGTCAATTTCATCAATAAAAATGATGCATGGCGCTTGCTTTTTCGCCTGCTCGAACATGTCGCGAACGCGGGATGCTCCTACACCGACGAACATCTCGACGAAGTCGGAACCTGAAATTGAAAAAAATGGAACCTTCGCTTCGCCAGCTATTGCCTTCGCAAGGAGTGTCTTACCAGTCCCAGGTTGGCCTACCATGAGTACCCCTCGAGGTATTTTCCCGCCGAGCTTTTGAAACTTATCAGGCTCTCGCAAAAACTCCACGAGCTCTTTTACATCTTCCTTCGCCTCATCGACCCCAGCTACGTCTGCGAAGGTAATTTTTATTTGATCCTCGCCTAACAACTTCGCCTTACTTTTCCCAAATGACATCGGACCACCCTTTCCACCGCCGGTCCCTCCTTGCATTTGCCTCATAAAGAAGAAAAACAAACCGATTATTATCAAAATAGGAAAACTGGCCACCAGCAACTGTGATATCAGGCTCTGCTGCTCCGGACCTCTACCGATTATCTCGACGTTATTAGCAAAAAGATCGTCCATTAACTGAGCGTCACCGATGGCCGGCATGACCGTCTTCATCCTAGATCCGTCCCCGCGCCGGGCGGTGATGTCAGTACCGGCTAACTCAACCACATCAATTCGACCGTCGCGAACCTCCCGCAGGAACTGGGAATAGTTAACGTTGTCGGCCTGTGGGCCCTGATTGATATTGTTGAACACCGTGAGCAAAACACCCGCAATGATCATCCAAAGAACCAAATTTTTTGCCATGTCATTCAAGGCTTTTTCTCCCAGAACATTAATTTTTAGACCCTATGCTTTCTATTGGATCTTCACTTAAACCGATTAACTAGTTTTGCACTGCAAACAGTATAACTTCCACCTTTCTAACCCAATTTTAACCAGTTTCGAACAAAACTCTCCCTCAAGGTCCCTGAAAGTAACACAAAATGAGAGGGAAGGCCTTCAAACTAAATCATTCAGTGACGAAGCCCTGCGCAAGCAAGTATATTTCGCTCGACCGCGCCCGCGAGGCGCGCGGTTTCCTTACCTTCACTGACTTAAANCGGCTGCGGAGNTCGATCTTGAATTGATCAAGGCCTTCTCCATGAAACACCTTCACAAGGAAATACGCCTCAGGTTTCAACACGGATCTCGCAAGATCCAACGCAAGCTCTGCTAAATTCATCAGTTTTGCTTGATCGATAACCTTCATACCAGTCATATTGGGGGCCATGTCAGAAATTACAAGGTCTGCACCCTCTGGTGGTAGCATCAGCTTAAGCTTCTCCAAGATCAGATCCTCAGTGAAGTCACCCTGGAGAAACTCGACCCCCCGCAATGCATCCAGCGGCAGAATATCACTTGCAATCACCCTACCGCTCTCTCCCACGAACTTAGCTGCGACTTGGGACCAACCACCCGGCGCAGCACCCAGATCAACAACGGTCATACCGGCTTTGAATAACTTGTCCTTTTCCTGAATTTCTAACAATTTAAAACTCGCCCTAGAACGCAAACCAAGTTCCTTGCTCTGACGGACGTAATCATCCTCAAAATGTTCTTTTAACCACTGCTTACTGGATTTTGAGCGCGCCATTGCTTTTACCTGTATAGTGTATAGACATCAAAGAAAGCCCCCATGTTTGAAAATAAGAAAATCATGGTTAAGCACTCAATGTTAAAAAAGTTTATTAAAGAGATGTTTGCTCGATGGATCAATTACTAGACAGTAACACCAAAAAAAAATTCCGAACAATCGGGCACAACCTAAGCCCTATTGTATCGGTCTCGTTAAATGGGCTCACCGACAACGTGGTGAAAGAAATCGAGAGAGCTCTGACCGATCATGAATTAATTAAAATAAAGATTTTTATTGCTGATCGCATCGAGAAAAAGACGAAGATTTCGGCAATTTGTGAGAGCTTTAATGCTCAGAAAGTACAGGCAATAGGAAATGTTCTACTACTTTACCGAGCTTCAAAAAAACCCAACAAAAAATTATCAAACATTGACCGAGCTCATAAAGTCCGGTCTTAAATGTGCCTAACTTTCTGAATTTCATATTCAATGTCACCTGATGGCGCATTGACGACTATTTCATCCCCTTCAGCCTTGCCCATCATGGCCCTCGCAATTGGAGAACTTACTGATATCTTACCCATTGAGACATTGGCCTCATCATCACCCACTATCTGATATGTGACTACCTTATCATCAGCAAAACTCAATAATTCTACCGTTGTTCCAAAAACAACCTTGCCGGTCTGTGGAATTTTACTAACGTCGATTATCTGTGCCGCCGCTAGTTTACTCTCGATTTCGTTAATCCGCCCCTCACAAAAACTTTGCTGTTCTCTTGCGGCGTGGTACTCAGCATTTTCTTTGAGATCGCCATGCTCCCTCGCCTCGGCGATCGCAGTAATTATCTTAGGACGCGTATCAGACTTAAGCGTTTGCAGCTCTTCTCTTAGCTTCTCAGCTCCCTCAATCGTCATTGGTGTATTTTGCATAATTGCTTATCTTTTTAATCAGCGGATAAGAATGTTAGGGGCTCTTCTTGGGAACCCAAGCCTAAAATATGTCAATGTTTTAATTCAATGTAAAGCAGCATGGAGCTCTTGCAAAGTGTATACATTGAGATCGTTCCCATGACCAAGAGCCTGGCATGTTGCTAAAGCACCTGCAATTGTCGTAGTGCAAAATACCCCGTGACGGAGTGCCGTGCGTCTAATCATCGAGGAGTCGGCTATCGCCTGCTTACCCTCCGTCGTATTAAAAATCAGCTGAATCTCGTCATTCTTTAGCATATCGACGATGTGAGGCCGACCCTCAGCTACTTTATTTACCCTAGCAACAGCGATACCAGCTTTAGAGATTACTTCTGCGGTACCATGTGTCGCAACAATGTTATAGCCCAATGCACTCACTTTATTAGCAACTTCAACGACCGCTTTTTTATCTGCACCTCTGACACTTATGAACACATTACCCTGATTCGCAAATGTCTCTCCAGCTCCGAGTTGAGCCTTAGCATAGGCCTCAGGGAAGCTTTTACCTACCCCCATCACCTCCCCAGTCGATTTCATTTCCGGACCGAGAATCGGGTCAACCCCGGGGAATTTATTGAAAGGAAAAATAGCCTCTTTTACAGCAAATGTTTCAGGCACAACCTCTGTTTGGAATCCTTGTGCGGATAGTTTAATTCCAGCCATGCATCTAGCTGCAATTTGAGCAAGGGAACGCCCAATACATTTTGAAACAAACGGTACAGTTCGAGACGCCCTAGGATTAACCTCGATAATATAAATTTCTCCATCTTGATACGCCAACTGAGTATTCATCAAGCCAACGACGCCTAACTCAAGAGCAAGTGCCGTAACTTGCTTACGTATAAGATCTTGAACTTCTGTCGGTAAATTATATGGCGGCAACGAACATGCCGAATCTCCTGAATGAATGCCAGCCTGTTCGATGTGCTGCATGATCGCACCCACAACAACCTTTTCACCATCACAAACTAAATCAACATCAATCTCAATAGCAGCATTCAGAAAATAATCCAAAAGCACCGGGCTCTCATTCGAAACTTTTACAGCCTCATGCATATAACGTCGAAGTTCTTTTTCGTTATAGACAATTTCCATTGCCCTCCCACCCAACACATATGAAGGACGAACCACCAATGGATAGGAAATTTCTCGAGCTGCATTAATGCTCTCCTCAACACTCCGAACAGTTTTGTTTGGAGGCTGCTTTAGTCCTAATTTTTCTATAAGCTTTTGAAAGCGTTCTCGATCTTCAGCTCTATCTATTGCGTCAGGGGAGGTGCCAAGAATGGGAATTCCCACGCGCTCCAAACGTTTGACTAAATTCAAAGGTGTTTGACCACCAAATTGGACAATAACGCCTTTTGGTTTTTCAAGAGTTGCTATTTCCACCACGTCCTCAAATGTCAGAGGTTCAAAATAGAGGCGGTCAGAAATATTATAATCAGTGGAGACGGTTTCAGGGTTACAGTTTACCATTATCGTCTCGAAGCCATCCTCACGCATTGCAAGAGCGGCATGAACGCAGCAATAGTCAAATTCAATTCCTTGACCAATCCGATTAGGCCCTCCGCCGAGAACCATTATCTTCTCTTTGCCAGTCGGCAGCGCCTCACACTCCTCCTCATAAGTGGAATACAAGTAGGCAGTCGACGATTCGAACTCCGCCGCACAGGTATCCACCCTTTTGTAAACTGGCCTCACTCCGAGCTCATGTCGATATTCTTGGACAGAACTTTCCTCAGTGTCTTTTAAAAGTCCCGCGATACGCTCGTCAGCAAAGCCCCGACGCTTAAGCAATCTCATCTCTTGATAATCGATAGACGACAGCGCCCTGCCCCTTAAACTAGATTCAATTTGAATCAGATCCTGGATTTGAACCAAGAACCAAGGATCTATATTCGTCAGATTATGAACAGTCTCTAATGTCCACTTCTCCCTAAAAGCGTCGGCAATAAACCAGATACGCTGAGCGCCCGGCTCTGTCAACTCTCGCGTAAGAATCTCTCTCGAATCACTCAGCTCCGTGTCGAGAGTGGAATCCAATCCTGAAACACCGACTTCTAAACCTCTTAAGGCCTTCTGCAAAGACTCTTGGAATGTCCTACCAATCGCCATCACCTCGCCAACAGATTTCATCTGGGTCGCAATTCGATCATCAGCCTCCGGAAATTTTTCGAAGGTAAAACGAGGGACTTTTGTTACCACATAATCTATCGAGGGCTCAAAAGATGAGGGTGTAGCTCCACCTGTTATCTCATTTGATAATTCATCCAAAGTAAATCCAATCGCAAGTTTTGCAGCAACCCGAGCAATCGGAAAACCAGTTGCTTTCGAAGCAAGAGCAGATGACCTAGAAACTCGCGGATTCATTTCGATTATTACTAACCGCCCATCAACGGGATTGATTCCGAACTGCACATTCGACCCGCCTGTCTCGACTCCTATTTCTCTCAAAATATTCAAGGAGGCGTTTCTTAGAATCTGATATTCTTTATCAGTGAGGGTCTGAGCCGGAGCTACTGTAATCGAATCGCCTGTATGAACTCCCATCGCATCAAAATTTTCAATAGAGCAAACAATAATGCAATTATCTTTTGTATCACGCACGACTTCGAGCTCGAACTCCTTCCAACCGATTAGCGACTCGTCGATCAGCAGCTCGTTTGTCGGTGAAAGGTCAAAGCCCCGCGTACAGATTTCTTCGAACTCTTCTATATTATAGGCAATGCCACCCCCGCTACCGCCCATCGTAAAAGAGGGGCGGATAATGCAAGGAAATCCAATTTCCTCGAGAGCCTCTTGAGCCTCTGCGGCGTCGTGAGCTATACGATGGCGAGGTGTTTCTAAACCAATCGACTTCATCGCTTGATCAAATAACTCTCTGTCCTCGGCCTTATCAATGGCTTCACAATTTGCCCCAATCAGCTCGACAGAATATTTAGTTAAAACTCCATGCCTATTTAAATCAAGCGCACAATTTAACGCAGTTTGCCCCCCCATAGTTGGAAGAATGGCATCTGGTTTCTCTTTCTCAATAATCTTTTCAACAATCTGCCAAGTGACAGGTTCAATGTAAGTTGCATCCGCCATTGTCGGATCAGTCATAATTGTCGCTGGGTTAGAATTTACGAGAATGACCCGCAACCCCTCCTCCTTCAGGGCCTGACAAGCTTGAGTTCCAGAGTAATCAAATTCACAAGCCTGCCCTATCACAATTGGACCCGCACCCAAAATTAAAACACTGTGGATATCTTTTCGCTTAGGCATGACTCACCTTGATTCCTTTTTGTTCGTTTTTGAGACAGAGTTTTCAGCGATTAAATCTATGAAGTGATCAAACAAGAAACCTACATCTTGAGGCCCGGGACTGGCCTCCGGATGACCTTGGAAGCCGAAAGCTGGGCTATCTTTACATTCAAACCCTTGCAAGGAATCGTCAAAAAGAGACTTAAAAGTTACCTCAAGATTAGCCGGCAAAGTGTCAGAATTCACGGCAAACCCGTGATTTTGGCTTGTTATGAATACTCGTCCATCTCTTAAACTTTGGACCGGATGATTTCCTCCGTGGTGGCCTAGCCTCATTTTTAACGTTTTAGCACCACATGCGATTGCTAATAGTTGGTAGCCAAGACAAATTCCAAACAACGGCACCTTTTTTTCAAGAAAAACTTGAATAGCTTCGATAGCATAATCACATGGCTCGGGGTCCCCGGGCCCGTTTGAGAGAAAAATGCCGTCTGGTGACATCTCGAGCACCTGTGCTGCGGATGCAGTCGCGGGTACAACAATTACTTCGCATTCGCGCTCACTCAGCATCCTTAAAATGTTATGTTTCACCCCAAAATCATAAGCGACAACCTTGTATTTCGGCTTAGTATTTGATGTAAACCCCTCTTTAAGATCCCACTCCCCAGTGCTCCATTTAAAGGAAGATTGAGTGGTAACGTGTTGGGCTAAGTCCATCCCTTGTAGACCTGGGAATTCCTTTGCCAGAGCTATAGCGCCTTCTTCACCCAAATTTGTCAGAGCGTCCCCAGAGACGATTGCTCCGTTTAACGGGCCGATATCTCGCAGTTTTCTCGTCAACCGCCGCGTGTCAATTTCGGCTATGGCTACTACTTTTTTCGCGATCAGAAAAGCACCCAAGGATTGTTCCATCCGCCAATTACTCGCTATCAAAGGAAGATCGCGAATAATCACTCCGGCACCCCAAATTTTTGAGGATTCCGTATCTTCCAAATTGATCCCAGTGTTGCCGATATGCGGATACGTGAAAGTTATAATCTGACGCGCGTAAGACGGGTCGGTAATGATTTCTTGGTAACCGGTCATCGAAGTATTAAAAACCACCTCTCCACTCGATTGACCCTGCGCTCCAAAAGGCCTTCCTCGGAATACACTACCATCTTCTAACGCTAAAACTGCCACCTCAGACACAGACTTTGGGCCCCCTGCTTTTAATCTCAATAAAGTTTCACTGCATATAATTGGTCAGAAAAATTGGCTTTTCGTGTATCTACTCCAAATTTACTTTGTAGTGTAGACATAAAAAAAGCGGAGGGAAGAATCTCTTCACTCCGCTTTTTAGAAATCGCAAAGGTTTCAGCAATCATCTTACTGAGCGGAGAGTTTAAAGAT
>PAEL01000122.1 GCA_002700775.1 Gammaproteobacteria bacterium
CCCCCCCGGGGGGGGGAGGATCGGAACCGATTTGTAATAATGAGCGGCGATATCGATTCAAGGGTCAGTGATCCTATGGACGCTGAATCAGACTCCCCTGGCGCGAATGACAATGCGTCCGGCGTCGCAGGCGTATTAGAGGCGGCAAGAATACTCACTAAACATAAGTATAAAGCCTCAATCGCATTTGTTGGCTTGTCCGGTGAAGAGCAAGGTTTGTACGGTGGCGCTATTCTCGCTAACTATGCAGTAGAAAAAAGGTGGAATATTGATGCAGTACTCAACAACGATATGATTGGAAACATCACAGGTCAGAACGGTATTGTTAACAACACTTCGGTAAGGGTTTTTTCCGAAGGAACTCGCTACACCGAAACTGAAGAGGAAGCACAAATTCGCAGATTCCAAGGAGGTGAGGTCGACTCGGCCTCGAGAAATCTGGCTCGTTACATCAAACGTGTGGGTGACCAATATGTTCCCAATTTAGATGTCATGGTTGTTTACCGATTAGACCGCTTTGCGCGCGGTGGTCACCACCGACCATTTAATGAGGCAGGTTTTCCGGCTGTTCGCATCATGGAGACAAATGAAAATTACACTCAACAACACCAAGATTTGAGGGAAGAAAATGGAGTTTTTTACGGAGATACGATTGAGCACGTTGATTTTAAATATGCCGCAAAAATAACGGGACTCAATGCCGCAACCCTTGCTTCAATCGCATGGGCGCCGGCCCCTCCACAGTCAGTGACAATAAGAGGCCAAGTCAGCTCGGACACAACACTCAGCTGGAACAAGGTTGCAGGTGCCGCGCACTACAGACTTCATTGGCGATTAACAACTTCTCCAAGTTGGGATTATCACCGAGATGTTGGTGATGTCGATACCTTCACTTTAGACAATATCATTATTGACAATTATTATTTCGGCGTCTCCAGTGTCTCAGAGAAAGAACTCGGAAGCCCTGTGGTATTTCCTGGCCCAGCAGGCGCTTTCTGAGATGAGGAGGAACCAATGGGACAAAAACATAAACAGCTTTTTATGAAAGTTTTTCTTTTAAGATCACGAAGAGATTTACCACCAAAACGCCCCCCCCTAAAAGTGTGTGTGAATAATCTATGCGCCCTTTTTTGAAAGCAATTCGATCGCTAGAAAGCAGACCAACCGAAGAAATTGCCTATTTCTTATGCCTATTCTTTTTTGGTTTACTGACACCATCTTCAAACATCGCCCAAACAAGCATGACTGACACACTGAAAACAGAAGACTTGGATTATTACTTAGTGCAAGCATTTAACGCTGATCGGCCAACTAATCGACAGTCGATAAACCATCTTGGCATCGAGGGAACTATTGTAGCCAACGGAGTGGCGGTTACCGGAGTTTTGGAGGGATATCCTGCGCATGATGTTGGAATAAGACGAGGAGATATTATACTGACCGTTAACGGTAAACCGTTTCACCCAGTTTTAACTCTTAACCCAGGTGCACCCCGTCAAATCTTTGAGCCGGATCTGACCCCGGTCAGCCTAAGTTATTTACGAAACAATATAACGCGTACCACAATATTACGCGTCGTGTATGAAAATCTTTATGACAGCTATCGCACAGCAACATTTAACAGTGTTTTACAATTTAATTCTGGAAACAAAGTTATTGGCTATGTCCGATTATGGGCAATTTCTCGCTCCACCAACGATCTGAGTACTTTTCGAGAAATACTGTCAAACCTAGACCAATGTGATGGAATCATATTAGATCTAAGAAGTGGATATGGCTTTATCGATCATGCCCATTTCGCCTCTTTCCTAAGTTACGACGAGATGAGAACCACGCTGGGTAAAGAGACATTCAACGAAAATCCCTCAGTGAATACAGCCTTAATGTCTGGCGAAATCGAATCATCTATGAGCTCAACTTATCGCAGACCGCTGGGTATATTAGTCGACAGCCAGACCAGTGGCAGCAGTGAATTTTATGCTTCCGCACTTGCTCAACTCAACCGAACCGTCGTTATTGGTGATACTTCCGCAGGCAAATTTGGAACGTTCCATGAGAATACAAAAATAACGCGACCTAATGGCGACCGAATTTTTTTGTACGATCCAGGACCTTACGGGAAACAATATGAATTTGTGGATGAAGGACGTGGATTAATCCCAGATCAAAAAGTGTTATTCCCATTTAATAAAAATATTGCAGGTGACATACAATTTGATACCGCGGTTCTTACGCTTCTCAGCATCATCTAATATCAGGACAATTTTCCAGAGTTCTTTTTTGTTGAAGCTTTGAGATACTTTACCCGCTGAGCATCAATTACTCGACTTTAGCTCAACAAAACAATAATTTCTTGTGCTATGTTTTACAGACTTGACTATACTCGGTACCCAAACGACTTAATTATTTTCGAAACTCTAATACAAGCAACTTAACATAACTTAAAAGGAGCCAGTTAATGACTGCAGCTTACACCAAATTTTTTATCGATGGCCGATGGATTGAACCGGAAAATAGGCAGACACTTGATGTTATTAATCCTGCCACAGAGGAATCTTTTGCTACGATTAGCCTCGGAACAGCGCAGGATGTTGATGCTGCAGCAAAATCAGCGAGAGCGGCGTTTGACTCCTGGTCTCTATCCAGTGTGGAGGAGAGAAAAACCGTTATCAGCAATATAATCACTGGCCTTAAGGCACGTGGTGATGAAATGGCAAGCGCCATTTCTCAAGAAATGGGCGCTCCAATGAGTCTCGCGAAAACAGCACAACTGGGGAGCGGCATGGGACACTTCGCAGCCATTCTAGGTATTCTCGATAATTTTGAATTTGAGGAAACGCGCGGTAGTACAAAAATAGTGAAGGAGGCGGCTGGCGTCTGCGGATTCATTACCCCTTGGAACTGGCCGCTCAACCAAATCGCTTGTAAGGTTGCACCAGCGATCGCGGCCGGCTGCACTATTGTTCTCAAACCAAGCGAAATCGCGCCAGTCAGCGGATATATCTTGGCAGAAATAATTGCCGAGTCAGGTTTGCCAGCCGGAGTCTTCAACTTAGTGAACGGAGATGGCCCCACAGTCGGTGCCGCTATCTCGTCTCACTCAGAGATAGATTTAGTCTCTTTTACGGGCTCTACCAGAGCAGGCCGAGAGGTAGCCAAGGCAGCCGCTGACGGTATCAAGCGGGTAACACAAGAACTAGGCGGTAAATCTGCGAATATTATCCTTGAGGATGTTGAAGACTTCACAAAGGCCGTTGCTGGCGGTGTGTTAGGATGCTTTGGAAACAGCGGTCAATCGTGCAATGCACCCACACGTATGCTAGTTCCGAAAGCGAGGATGGCTGAAGCAATCGAAATCGCAAAAGCGACAGCCTCGAAGGCCGTTGTCGGCGACCCCAACGCAGAAACAACGCGATTAGGACCGGTGGTAAGTGAGCTACAGTTTAATAAGATCACGGCCCTTATTGAGCGTGGCATCGAAGAGGGTGCGGAACTAATAGTCGGGGGACCTGGCCGACCAGAAGGCATTGAAACAGGCTACTTTATCCAGCCCACCATCTTCGCAAATGTGACAAACGATATGAATATTGCCCGCGAAGAAGTATTCGGGCCTGTACTGAGCATATTATCGTATGAAGATGATGGCGAAGCTGTAGCAATCGCTAATGACACCGATTACGGACTTTCGGGTTATGTATCGGGCGAGGTATCCCATGCACAGAAAATAGCTCGGCAGATCAGGACAGGCATGGTTCATATCAATGGCGCCGGCCCCGATTTTGCTGCACCCTTTGGTGGATACAAGCAATCTGGGAATGGTCGAGAATGGGGCCTTGAAGGCTTCGAAGAATACCTCGAAACGAAATCCATGATGGGCGCCGCATAGAGAATCTTATCGCTAAACATAGGGACGTATTTTTTCGAGTTCATATTTTGAGCTCGAAAAAAAATGTTTCGTCATAACCTCAATCTCAACATAAGGAAAAAACATTGAGCGCAGATATAACTAAATCTTCGATAGATCTTGGCATTGTTGCCAAAGACATTGACGCAATGATGACATTTTACGAGAAGACCTTAGGTCTGCCTTTCGAAGGAAGTATGCCCATGCCTGGCGGGGGAACGATGAACCGATTCAAGGCCGGTGACAGTGTCATCAAAATCATTTCCTTAGAGCCACAAGCCACCGCAGTTGCTGCTCCGGGGGGAATCCGCGGTGCTACGGGCTACCGTTACTGGACAATCACTGTAAGTAATCTTTCAGAATGCATTGAAAAAGCAGAAGCTGCTGACGCCAAAATAATAGTCAAGTCACAAGAAGTTAGGCCCGGAATTATAATTGCAATTTTAGCAGATCCAGATGGAAACTGGGTCGAACTCTTACAAATAACGTAAATTTCATGCCCGAGTGACTACTGTGATTCAACATTGATTTGATGAATATTTTTATTCGTCAAATCACTAATGACACAGTATCTATTAACTTGTATTACCAGATGCTGCGAGCACTGAGATTGATGTCTATTTTTGCGCCGCTGGCCTGCTCTACGTGGATTATAAAAACGTCATTTTCGGGATGACTATAGCCGAGAGACTTCATCCCGCCTTCATCACCTATCGCATCAAAAAGAACGCTGCTAGCAGTTATTTCTCTTAACTCCATTCGCTGCGCGCCAGACGTTCGAGGTTTGAATCCAGGATCCCATTGCTGAATATGCAGCACAAGGGATCCCGCTTCCTCTTCAATCGTAATCATCTCAAACATGCTCGTAGCGTCACCACCCGTCATGCGAACCATCGCTGCAAGTGAACGACCTTCCACAGCAATCCAATTTTCCTCTAACTGATTCGGACCTAACGCACCTGCCCAATTCCCTGTCATCCAAGACAGCTGTTCTATTTTAGCGTTAGGTCCTGCAGCAACTACAATGTTCGTCACAAAAGCACTCAAAAATATTGAAAACCCAAGAAAAAGTTGTTTAAAAATCATTTTTATCTCCCAAACTTACTTTGTTAAAGCACCAATAATTAAGCATGAATAGCTAAAACCTGAGCATTAAATTCTAAAACTACCGTTCCGATTAGCGACGCCGGTAAGCGTCTTCAAACTTCGCGTTCAACCTCTGCATTCCCGCAAGCCACCGGTCGTAGTCCTCAGTCTTTCGTCGCATATAAGTCAATACTTCTGGATGCGGAAGAACTAAAAATTTTTCTTCCGAGAGGGTTGTTATTACCGTATCCGCAAGCTGCTCCGGCTCGAGCATTCCATCTAAACCTGCGACGCCCCCATCTCCGGCCCCAACAGCAGTCATCGCTGTTCTCACTGCCTGAGGACAAAGCACTGAAACTTTGATCCCGCGCTGACCATAGGTTATGGCCAGCCACTCGGCAAAGCCTACAGCCGCATGTTTCGTAACCGCATAAGGGGCCGAACCTACTTGGCTGAGCAACCCGGCCGCAGAGGAGGTATTCAGCAAATAGCCCTTCCCCCTCGCGAGCATGCTCGGCAGAACCGCGCGAGCGGCAAAAACATGCGACATTACATTGACGTCCCAAATCGATTGCCAGGCATCTGTTGATACCGTCTCATCCCCAGGAGTAAAAACACCAGCATTTGAACAAAATAGATCTACATGTCCGAAGGCATCAAGGGCTCTCTCAGTCAGTGCACCAACTTCGCCCTCTACTCCAACATTACACACCACACCAAGAGCTTCTGTCTTTGAGGCAATAGTCTCTACGGTATCTGTAAGTCCCTTGGAGTCTATGTCTGAGGCAACGATTCCACTTGCACCTTCATTAGCAAATCGCTCACACAACGATTTTCCGATTCCACTTGAAGCCCCTGTTACTATGACAACTTTATCTTTTACTTCCATATTCTGCCCACCATTACCCAAAACAAAAAGTAATTATTTCTGTTCATTGCGAGACAACAGGAATGTATAATTCCTTTATAAAAAAATTCTCGAACCTCAACCGAATCTCGAGGCATTTTTGCACTTGCAAGAGAGTGTTTTGCCAGCAACTATGATAAATTCTTGATCAAGTTAACAACTATAATTTTCCCGCGAGCTTTGAAACCCGAATATAACGGACTTTTGCAGAAAGCTCCAACACTTGAAGTCGTCGCTATGCGACAGAGTAGGAGATAACAATGAGGCAAGGTATCTACAATTCTTTGTTAAGTGCCATCGTTACAACGTCAATATCAACATCAGCTTTAGCTCAAAATGGCTTGCAAACAATTGAGGAAATAACTGTTACGTCTAATAGCCGTCAGTCCGAGGGTCTAGCTGATATAAATGCTGCGGTTTCTGTACTCACGCAAGATGAACTCTCAGGTATAGCACATACCCATGCGCAGGAAGCGCTTAATCGTTTACCGGGCGTCAGTATCCATCGGAATAATGGACGAGAAAGTCTCACAGCTATTAGATCGCCCGTGCTGACCGGAGCTGGCGCTTGCGGCGCTTTCCTAATAGCAGAAAATGGTATTCCGGTTCGGTCCAATGGGTTTTGTAACGTAAATGAAATGTTCGATACTCATTCAGAGAATGCAGAGCGCATAGAGGTCGTACGTGGGCCAGGAAGTGCGTTCTGGGGTTCAAATGCAGTTCACGGACTCATTAACGTTGTGCTACCCAAGGCCGGTAATGCGGGCACGCTCACAATGGAACAGGGGCCTTGGGGGTCGAAGCGCGTGAAAACGCAGATCGGCAAGGATTACGGAAATTTTAAACAGCTAATGCTTTTTAACGGAGTGAACGAACAAGGCTATCGGGAAAATAGCGGAGTCGATCAACAAAAACTTTCTTGGTTATACAACTACACATCTAGCAGTGGTTGGAACCTAGACGGTGGCTTTTCATATTTTAATCTTAACCAAGAAACGGCGGGCTACATTGTGGGTAGTGGTAGTTATGAGGGTGACGGCCGTGACGGCAATCCAAATCCTGAGGCCTACCGGGACAGCGTCAACGGCCGAATCTGGACCTCTTTTAGCAAGTCGCTCGGAGACTGGGATATCGTTATTACCCCCTACGCTCGCGAAGTCAACATGAACTTTATGCAGCACTTTTTACCCGGGAAACCGATTGAGGACACGTATCACAGATCGATTGGTACTCAGAGCGCCTTTTACAAAAACCTAGCAAATGGTGCTGACTTCACCATGGGATTTGACATTGAGGGAACTGATGGAAAACTGATGCAGTTCCAGCCTAACCCAACGGTTGGCTCATTCTTTCTGCGCAACCACATCCCGCAAGGAAAACACTATGATTTTACCGTCAAATCTCGACAGCTAGCGGCTTTTGTAAGCTACGAGTTGAACCTAACAGAGGCTCTTGGACTTTCCTTGGGCCTCCGAGCAGAAGAAATGGACTATGAATATGACAATTTGATGCTCGATGGACGCACCAATGACGCCGGAATCCCTTGCCGATTTGGTTGCAGATACAGTCGTCCTTCAGACCGAAGTGATAATTTTACCAACCTCTCCCCGAAACTTGGGCTGAGTTATAAGCTTAGTGACAAGTATAGCTTAAAATTTAGAGCTCAGCGGGGTTTTAGGGCGCCCCAAGCGACAGAATTATATCGCTTACAGAACGCCCAGAACATTGCCGATTTGAGCTCTGTTGAACTTGACAGCTATGAGTTTCAGTTCAATGGTACTGGCAGCAACTGGAACTATTCGATCTCAATTTATTCAATGGATAAAGACAATGAAATCATGTCAAACAGTTCTCGTGCAACCCTTAACGGTAATGCTACATCGCATCGCGGCGCTGAATTTGCTGCCGGAATTGACGTAAGTTCAACTCTTTCCATCGCTGGAACATTTAACTTCGCGGATCACTCTTATGAGAACCCACTGATCTCCGGTGGAATAAATATTAAGGGAAAAGATGTAGACACTGCGCCGGATCAATTTGGAAATTTACGCCTAAAATGGTTGCCAACTGAGACTCTCTCAAGCGAAATGGAATTGGTCCACATGGGTGACTACTTTACAAATCCAGAAAACACGGCAAAGTATGAGGGTCACGAGGTTGTTAACCTCCGCACGCAGTATGAAGCTAGTGAATCATTGCTGTTTTATGTGAATATTATGAACTTATTCGATGAAGAGTATGCAGAACGAGCAGACTGGACTTCATTCGCGGGTGATCGATATTTCCCGGGCGAACCTCTTCGGGCCTATTTTGGTTTCACTTATAAATATCGTTGATCGTTCTTTATAGTATGGGTTCTCCATTATGGCCTTTGGCGTCTTTCTGGCCTTACCGTGAGGAAACTTTCTCATGAGCGGCAAAAGGGTTTCTAAGGGTCAACTTTGCCTNGATNGGTTGGAACAATANTTTGCAGAGCAAACATCGGAAAAAGAAATTTTTCATCCCGATCCAACCATTAATTCCCTNNCTCATAATAAAAAAGATGCGCTCAAGAACGCAGCAGTGCTAATAGCCGCCTCACGTGAAAATGTGAATTTAACAAGCAGCATAATTCTCACGCTTCGATCACAAAACCTTAAGTCGCATGCGGGCCAAGTCAGTCTGCCTGGCGGGACAGCCGACGCTACTGACATTAACGCAATTGATACGGCTTTGAGAGAAGCCCAAGAAGAAATTGCTTTGAGTAAAGATCGAGTCACTGTTTTGGGCTGCCTCGGAAAAATTGCACTTCCGTCTGGATATCTAGTCACTCCGGTCGTAGGCTTGATCGATTCATTCAAAAATCTCAGTCCCTTCCCGGGTGAAGTAGATGAAATATTTTTTGTCCCCCTAACCACGATACTTGATCCCAATGCTTACAAAACTCATACCAAAAAGTTTGATTCGGGTGACCATCAAATATTAGAAATTCAACATAGCAACCATCGGATATGGGGAGCAACAGCGGCTATCCTTTATCATCTCGCGAACGAAATCGAAAGTCATATTAAGAAGACTTACTAGCCAAAAAACTTACCGATCATTTTTGAGCAACGGATGTCTGAAACGAACTCAATCCTAATCAGTAATTTAAATTCTCCCTAGCACGTATCCTTGTGGAGTCACGATGCCCACGTTGGGAACTCTCCCAAAACACCAAAAGTGAAATGACCGAGCGTGTATACAAACACGGTTAAAATAATTACAGAAAGAATATCCAAGCACACTCCTGCAGTTACCATTTTCATAATCGGTACGCGACCAGACCCATAGACTATGGCGTTGGGCGGGGTTGATACAGGGAGCATGAACGCACATGACGCGGCTAGCGTAGTCGGTATTAGAAGTAGTAAAGGATGGACTTCAATTGCCTGAGCTAAGCTAGCCATTATCGGAACAGCCAAAGATATTGTCCCTGTGTTTGAAGCTACCTCCGTCAACAACGTAATAAACGTCACAGTGCTTATTACAATCGATAAAGGGCTCGAGTCACCCAAAAGTGCTTGCAATTGATCTGCAACATACGCACCCAACCCGGACGTCGAAAACCCTTTTGCTATTGCTAAACCCCCACCGAAAAGCAATAAAATCCCCCAAGGGATTTTTTTGGCATCCTCCCAATCCAATAGCCTACCGCCTATTTGACTGCCCGCAGGCACCATAAATAACGTCAAGGCCATCGCGATAGAGACCGTGCCGTCGTCAATCATGTAACTAATGGGCTGCGAGCCAATCCAAACCAAAAACCAGTCTAAGTAATAACTCCATCCAAAAACATCGAAATCTGCACCGAACAAGCGTTCTTTACGAGTCATCCAAAGGACGGCTGCCGCAAAAAAAACCAAACGTACGCGCTTCTCCTCAATAGAAATTGGACCTAACTTTTTCAACTCTTGTTGTATAAAACTCCGACCGCTAAACGGCGTAACCGACGGAAGTGGGAAAATAACGTATGTCAGCACAAGCCAGCTCAAAACCAAAAATACTAAACTCATAGGGAGGGCAAACGTCATCCAAGTCACAAATGCAAAATCTGGCGCGTCTGGAAATAGTTGCGACATCTGCGTCACTAGCACTCCGTTCGGTGGCGTTCCAATAAGAGTTGCAACTCCGCCTATTGAAGCAGAATAGGCAATACCAAGCAGAAGCGTCAAAGCAAAATTGTCAGCTCTTGGCTCAGGCTTTCCTCCCGATTTTATTAACCCGGTATTTATCTCTTCATAAAGCAAAATAAGCGACATGCCCATCGGCATCATCATCAATGCTGTGGCAGTGTTTGATAACCACATCGACAAAAAAGCGGTCGCAACCATAAAACCGAAGACCAATCTGTGTGGCTGACCCCCGATTATCTTTAGAATATTTAAAGCGATACGCTTATGTAGATTCCATTTCTCGACCGCAATCGCAATAATGAACCCTCCCAAAAACAACAGGATGATCCAATCCATATACTGCCCAGCCACACTCGGAAATGTAATATCGAAATCTGAGACAGAAAACCCTTCCTCGAATTTAACAAGACTTAAATCTATTCGATTCCCAGCGGCTATCTCACGACCACGCATAATTCCGAGCAAGGGGAACAAAACAATAGGCAAAAGTGCGGTGGCCGCGAGAGGAATAGCTTCCGTAATCCACCAAATGGCCATCAGCACGATTACCGCAGCCATACGCGTGACGAGTGGGTTGGTAGGATCTAGATCGAGAAAAGTTAAAATACACAAGAAGACCGCAGGACCAAAAAACAAACCAAATCGACTGCGAAAAGGAGTAGGTTTAGGCTCTTTTAAAAGCGAACTGTGCCCTATCGTCATATACTTTCCCTTGCCTCATGCTCTGGCCTAAAGGCCCTAACAAGATGCGCGAGTAAATGCAAAAAAAGCAGGTCTTCCCATCGTTAAAGAGATGCTTTTACGTAGAATCAAACGCGAACTTCTAATCGTCTCCAGACCAAGACCACTCAATATTCGATAATCCAACTACAATATTTCTAACATGTGCTCAGCGGAACTCACTTTAATTTCACCCGGTTCTTCGATTCCTAGATATGTTACTATCTCATTCTCTACAATAATACCAAACCGCTTAGCTCGTCGCCCCATACCAAAACCAGACATGTCGTTAGCTAAGCCGAGCTCAGAAGTAAATTCCCCGTTTCCATCAGCAAGCATCAGAATGTTCTCAGCGTTTTGGTCAGCAGACCAAGCTCCCATAACGAAGGCATCATTCACTGACATACAGGCAATGGTATCCACACCTTTGTCCAAAATAGCCTCTGCATTGACCACGAAACCTGGTAAATGTGTCATTGAGCACCCTGGTGTAAAGGCTCCTGGCACTGCAATCAAAACAACTTTTTTATTCGCAAATATCTCCTTACTACTAATGCCCTTTGGGCCGTCACCTGTCATTATAGAAAAACCAATCGAAGGAATCTTGTCGCCTACTTTTATCGTCATTATTTTTACCTTTTATAAAATTTCGAACAAACTAAAGTTCTGTAATGTTATCAAGTTTTCAAGTCTGAGTAACGAACTCTAAAAGCGCCCGATTGCGCTGAGGCAGATTGACTTCGAATTAGCGGTTTAGACCGTTATGGGTTTCGATAACTTCCTTAAGCCACTTCAAGTAGGGTGCAATGCGCTCGAAAACAGCAACAGAGCCGTAATCCCCTTGTCGCTCTTCAGTAAAATTTGCTCCTTTAATCTGACCTACAATAATCCCAACCAAAGAAGCCCCTTTAGCTCCGTTAATCAGAACAGGTCCCCCACTATCTCCAAGGCTGGGCATTCCCTCCAAAGGCTCGCTCGCCCCAACCCTTGGGTCATCAAAACGAATTCTTAAACGCTTGGCACTGTCCGACGTGATGCGATTAGTCGCCAACCTAAGTTCACCATCCGTATAATTTCGACCGGTAGTCCCAATACCCGAATAGCCCCATCCCAGAAAACTCACAACTTCTTCAGGGACAACTTCCTCTGTTGCTACCGCAAAAGAATTCAAAATATTTCGAGGATAACTTATACGTAGTAGTGCGAGATCCACATCGAGCCCTGCAGGTTTATTAAAATCTGGATGAAAAATGACCTTGTCAACGTAGTTTTTCTCACCTGCGATATTAACTTCGTAACTATTACCGTTTAAGACTTCTTCATTTAAGTTCACCTGCTCAATACAGTGCGCAGCTGTAATCGCCCATCGAGCGTCTACAAGTGTAGCTGCACAAATTCGACGATCACCAATGCTCTTGAGAAAAAAGACTGAAGGATACACACTTTCCGAAGCTAGGTAACGTTCTGGTGCTACGTCGTGACGGATTATAATACCCTGGCTTTTTGAGGTTAAAAAAAGCAATAAAAGTCCTAAGAGTCGCAGGTAAATTCTTATGATCTTTAAGCCCCAATAACCGCATACAGCGGAAGCAAAAGACTTTTTAACTGCTTCAGTCACAGCTACTTCTCACCTGCTAATTCTGCAATCATCATGTCAATCGCATCCGCTCGACGCACAGGATCATCAATCTCAAGAAGCTTCTGTCGATTAACATTACTCATAGGCAAAAGCTCACCCAGACGCCATCCCAGATGCCATAAGTCTGCGTAATCAATGTCAAAGTTTTTTTCTTTAATTACAGGGTGCGCCTCCAACCCTCTCAAAACCTCTATTAATCTGGAATACTTTTCTACGCCCGGCACGAGCTCCGTGTCAAAGCGATCTCTATCATGAAAATTAACAAGGCCCATAAGCAAATCATTGTCTGCTTCCCAACACTTCTCCACCTGAAACTTTGCAGTCCCTTCAACGGTGATACTTAACAAACCATTGTCTAACTGATTCCAATCTACAATCTGTGCACCAGTTCCGATTCGATGAATCGTTTGCTTCGTTCCGCTCTCGCGCATCTCGGGACCAGTTTGTAGAGCGCAAATACCGAAAATAGTCTGATTGCGCATACATTCCGTTACCATATCAATATATCGACGTTCAAAAATCTGTAGATCATGCTTACCACCGGGGAATAAGACGATACCCAGAGGAAACAGCGGAATTGTTGATTGATTAACCATGACTTGCCCTAGCCTATATCAGCAAAAAACATCAGGGCTAGCGACTTGCCAGCCCATCAATTAGCCGTTTGTGGATGCCATCAAACCCAGAATTACTCATGACAACAATATGATCACCCTCACGGGCGATCGCAAGAATATGGGAAAGAATCTCGTCTATTTCAAAAAAACTAACTCGCGAATTTCCGCTACCGTCGCACAGAGCCGTAAAGTCTAGCAGCGAGTCCAGCGGCCGCTTCCATACCACTTCATCAGCAAAGCTGCATGCCTCCGAAAGTTTGTTCTGATGGGTCCTTCCACGCATCGTGTTAGATCCCGGCTCAATAATAGCGATAACACGAAAGTCCTCGCCACGACTATGAAGTTGGACCTTCAAACCCTCTAAAGTCGTCGCGATTGCCGTAGGATGATGAGCAAAATCGTCGTAGATATATATGCCTCGCAGCTCCGCCAAAAGCTCCATTCTTCTCTTCACGCCATTAAATTTGCTTAACGCTTTTGCCGCATCAGCCAAAAGCACTCCGACGTGATGGGCAGCGCCTACCGCCGCAAGAGCGTTCCTTGCATTGTGAATGCCAAACATTGGCCAGCTCACCATCGATTTCTGTTTATCCCCTGCCACAGGATTGTATTCAATTTCAAATTCACTCCAGTCTTTCTTTATCGCTAAAGCAGACCATTCCCCAACACCCAAATTTGAATCGACTGTGCCTTCGGGATCTAATTCCATACTGGGGCCAAAGCGCTCTAACGAAGTCCAACAACCCGCGTCCAAAACCTCATCGACGGCAGGATCATCGCGCGGCGCAAGGATAAGTCCGTTGCCTGGCACAGTTCTCAATAAGTGATGGAACTGTTTTTGGATAGCGCCGAGATCAGAAAAGATATCAGCGTGGTCAAATTCTAAATTATTAAGAATGACGGTGCGAGGAGCATAATGCACAAACTTTGACCGCTTATCAAAAAACGCACTGTCATATTCGTCCGCTTCAACAACGAAAAAAATAGAATCACCACTATCTGCTGAGGCAGGGAGATCGTTTACGACGCCTCCGATTAAATAACCGGGCTTCAGACCCGCTTCTTTCAGAACCCAAGTCAGCATCGCGCTCGTCGTTGTCTTACCATGAGTTCCAGCAACTCCAAGAACCCAGCGGTCATGTAAAATTTCATCGGCTAACCATTGTGGTCCAGAAGTGTATCTCAGCGCGTTATTCAACACATATTCTACTGCCTCATTTCCACGGCTCAGTGCATTACCTACTATTACTAGATCGGGGTGCGGCTGAAGATGCTCCTCACAATAGCCCTCACAGAGCTCAATACCTTGACTTTCGAGCTGCGTACTCATCGGGGGATATACACCTGAATCACTTCCACTCACTTTATGGCCCTGCTGCTTGGCTAATACTGCCAAGCTGCCCATAAACGTTCCACAGATACCTAGAATATGAATATGCATTGCGATTTAAAATCCAAAAAAAATAAAGCGACCTAAGAGGTGTTTATAGCATAAAAGTCGCGTAGCATTGTGTCATCGACAAAGTTAATTCTACAAACAATCACAAAATGCGCGGCAGACTACTTGAGCTAACGAATAAAAAGTATCTTCGATATGTTAACCGACTCTCCGACCTTGTGGGAATACTCCACCCACCATTACTCTAACCCCGCGGTCGCCAACTGCTGTTTAAATTTACAAGATCGCTGCCACCAAGACGTCAACATAATTTTTCTTTGTTACTGGCATGGGACATACCATGGAGAAATTTCTTTTAAAAAAATGAGCGCCATACTCAGCTTCAGTGCAGAATGGAATAAAGTAGCCATTCGTCCATTGAGATCTGCACGAACCAACCTCAAAATATGGACAAGTCAAGAGGACGAAATAGTGGTTGAAAAGGAATCCTATGGAATATTCAGGGAAAACATAAAAACGATAGAGCTTGAAGCCGAAAAGATTCAACAACAATCACTAATGGAGTTCTGCGTAAATGGAATTCTCAAAGACTCGAAGTCATTGAGTGGATCTGCGAGCTCTGCCAGAAAAGCGAACATAAAAACAATGATAACTCTTCAAAATCAGTTTGATGACCTTGTTACTTTAGAGGCTCAATTTGAGCAACTCACCGAGCTGCTCGAGACTGACTAAGCGAAACTAAACTCGACCAATCAGCTTCGGGTTTCGTCTTCGCCTTGGTTTCTGATTTCCCGCGTTTTCATTGTGGTTTTTGGCCTTATTGTCACTTCGCTTGGCCGATTTTTTCCTAACTTCGCTCGATTTCTTGGGGTTCTTCTGCTCAGCGATGCTCGTTCCAGAACACCTTCGACCAGGACCGGAATTGGACCGGTTATTGGTTTTTTGCATCGACGGAGATAAAAACAACTTGCTAAGGGCGTCAGCTGGACGCGCTAGCATGGGATCAATTTTAGCAGCGTCTGCCACCGGAATCTTTTGTTCAATCAACTTTTCTATATCTCTTAGCTGCTTAGCTTCATCCGGGCTGACCAGAGAGATAGCGGATCCGCCTGCTCCGGCTCGGCCGGTGCGCCCAATGCGGTGCACGTAGTCTTCTGCTACCTGAGGGAGATCAAGGTTAATCACAGTATCTAACTGATGAATATCAATACCACGAGCTGCGATATCTGTAGCGACAAGAACTTGCACCTTATCAAGCTTGAAGGCCTCCAATGCTTTAGTCCTTTGCGCTTGTGATTTATTCCCATGAATTGCAACCGCACCCACCCCATCCTTTGCTAGTTTCTTTACGAGGTTATTTGCTCCATGCTTAGTTCGACTGAACACTAAAGTTTGATTAGTGTTGGAGCGGAGCATCAAACTTAGAAGAGCAGGCTTTTCAACCTTCTCTACTAAATAAAGAGTTTGCGAAATAATCTCTACGGTGGAGTTACGCGGCGCAACATCAATCTCAACTGGGTTATTGCATAGACTCTTAGCGAGCGCGCGAATTTCATTCGAGAAGGTAGCGGAGAACAACAAGTTTTGGCGTCGTTTGGGCAACATCGCAAGCACCTTACGGATATCACGAATAAATCCCATATCCAGCATACGGTCAGCTTCATCAAGTATCAAGACCTCAAGATCTCCAAAAACAACAACGCCCTGCTGTTTTAGATCCAACAACCGGCCAGGCGTAGCAACCAAAATATCTGTTCCGTGGCCTAAAGCTTTCTTTTGTGGATTTATATTTACCCCTCCAAAAACCACATTTGTCCGCAGGTTCTCATTAACTCCATAGACCTCTATGCTATGCTGGATTTGAGCCGCCAACTCTCGAGTTGGTGTTAAAACAAGCGCGCGTATTGAGTAACGCTTTGTGTTTCGCCTTCCGCTAAGTAACTGCAAAACGGGCAATGTAAACCCAGCAGTCTTGCCCGTCCCAGTCTGTGCTGCCGCCATCACATCGCGGCCGGCAAGAATTTCTGGGATCGCGCGCTGCTGAATGGGAGTTGCTTCGGTGTAACCTGTTTTTTCAACTGCCCGCAAGAGTGATTTAGAGAGGCCTAGATTAAAAAACGTCATAAATTTTCTTCTTTAGGTAATGCAAAAAATAGAACGTCTTTGCCAAGCTTCCGGCTAAGCGCGTTCTTAATAAAATTAGAATAGCAAATTGTGTGCTTTGAACTGGCAATGAAGAACGGATATTCAACCGATAATTGTTAGGATGATCAGAGCCAAGCCAATAATAATTAGATAAGCTCTGTTAACATCACATCGCAACCTTCCGCCGAGAGCAAAAACTTTTTTGCTGAGGTCTCGAAAATCATAGAGGACAGTCTCAAACGAGCCGGCACAGTAACACAATCACAGCGCAAAGAAAGCGATATTTCGTTAAATCCAGACGACGAAGGGGAACTCTTAGCTTGATTTCTATCTATTCGATTTTGTTAACACCATGCCAGCGCTGCACAAGCCCCGGATCTAAATCAAAAAGATCGAGTATCCGTCCCACGTGATGATTAACTAAGTCATCTACAGTTTTCGGCAAAATGTAGTGGGCTGGCATTGGTGGTGCCATCACAGCGCCCAGCTGACACGCCTTCATCATCAGCTCACAATGCCCAACATGTAGGGGGCTCTCTCGAGGCACCAACACTAGCCTGCGACACTCTTTAAGCACAACGTCGGCAGCTCGCACAATGAGCGAATCAGAGTAAGAGTTTGCGATAGCCGAAAGAGTCTTAATCGCGCAGGGCGCTACGACCATGCCGTCCGTTTTAAAAGAACCGCTCGCAATGCTGGCTCCGATGTCTTTGTTGGAATACGAATAATCAGCCAAAGAAATAACATCCTGTGTCTCCAAGTCCGTCTCAACCGCAATGTTGAGTTTTGCCGCATCAGACATCACCAAATGTGTCTCAACTTCCGCCACGTCTCGCAGAACCTCAAGCAAGCGAACCCCATAAATTACCCCACTCGCACCAGACATTCCTACAATGATCTTCACTCTCGACTCCCCGTAAGTAATAACGGATTTAATAGCTACCATCTAATGTGCCCATAATCTTGACTCATCAACGCTATCAAGGCAAGGGAGCACATTGCGGGTAAAAGTCCCAACGGTTAACATAAGGCCGCTGGAAATTTTTTATGACCCCTTTGCAATTTTTTATGAACACTAGGAAGACAGCCACCATGAGTAAAAAAAAGCCAAATCTTTTCTATGCACAATCGGGTGGCGTCACAGCAGTTATCAACGCAAGTGCTTGCGGTGTGATCGAGACTGCTCGAGAGCATCGCAGCGAAATCGGCAAAGTGTATGCGGGGCTTAATGGAATCGTAGGAGCGCTGAATGAAGAGTTAATTGATACCAGTAAGGAGTCAGCAAAGACAATCGCGTCACTGCGCTCGACCCCATCTGGAGCTTTTGGTTCCTGTCGTTACAAGCTAAAGTCCTATGCCGAAAATTCTAAGGAATATGACAGACTAATGGATGTTTTTCGAGCTCACAACATCCGATACTTTCTTTATAACGGCGGAGGTGACTCACAAGACACCGCAAACAAAGTCTCACAAATCAGTCTTGAAAAGGGATTTCCTATAAGCTGTATCGGCGTGCCAAAGACCGTTGATAATGACTTGCCGATTACTGACAACTGTCCCGGGTTTGGCTCAGTGGCTAAATATGTAGCCGTATCAATTCGAGAGGCTGGGTTAGACGTTGCTTCAATGTGTGCAAGCTCAACCAAAGTTTTCGTAATGGAAGTGATGGGACGTCATGCGGGCTGGATCGCTGGAGCAGCTGGATTAGCGGGAGAGGACATAGGAGAAGCGCCTCACATTATTCTGTTTCCCGAAATCCCGTTTCAAAGAAATAGGTTTTTAAAAAAAGTACAAAGCTGCGTGAAGAAGTTCGGGTACTGCGCAATCGTTGTATCAGAGGGAGTAAGGGAAACATCTGGCAAGTTCCTTGCTGATGCGGGCGGTAAAGATGCTTTCGGGCACGTTCAATTAGGTGGAGTAGCACCGCTTATCGCTGAGATAATTAAACAAAATCTAGGTTACAAGCATCACTGGGCAGTTGCGGACTATTTACAACGCTCGGCCCGGCATATTGCGTCGAAAACTGATGTGGAGCAAGCCTACGCGGTTGGAAAGGCAGCTGTTGATTTTGCTCTGGCTGGTAAAACAGCGGTAATGCCTACAATCGTTCGTCGTCAGAGTCGACGCTATAGTTGGCATATCGGCGAGGCAAAGCTTAGCGATGTCGCGAACGTTGAGAAAATGATGCCGAGAAAGTACATAAGCCGAGACGGTTTCGGTATTACTCAGGCTGCACGAGAATATCTTTCGCCTCTTATTCAAGGTGAGGACTACCCTGCTTACAAAAATGGGATACCCCAGTACGCTAAACTTAAGAAGATTTTAGAAAAAAAGCAACTTAAGGCATGGCGACCAAAACCAACATAATGAATTAGGATTAAGATTCCTGAATTTATACGAGTTAGTCGCAATCAGTAATCGATTAGCCCCTCCGTAAGTTCAATAGTCACTCCCGCAGGGTCAACAATAAGGGCTACTTTTAAGCCAATAGACGGTGTCTCTTTCAACGGCGCGAGAAAGACCACACCCTTGCTCTCTAATTCCCGACAAAACGCCTCCAAGTCAGCAACCTCAAAACCAATTCGATCTATTGCCGTTCCTCGAGTTGGTAATCTTTCGTCAGAAGAATTCGCAAAACTCAGGTTCATCCCGGGAACATTCGTAGTTGTCTCTATATTCCCGCGGGGACGGACATCCAGTGAAAAAATCTCGGTGTACCATTCGAGCAACTCTTTATACTGATCAGTATAAAAATGCACGTGATACCCTACTATATCTGCATGAAGCGCTTGATCTTCTTGTAGCTCGACATAGGCACCGTCTGGCATCGTGACGTAGGCGTTCTTCTGTCCTTCGGCGCCAATGAATTCCGGCCCCACATCGTACCCAGCGGCTCGCCACTTGGCCAAAAAATCATCAATACTTCGAACCTTAAATCCAAAATGATCCATAACAGTGTCACGAGAGACCGCCGAGACCTCCTGCTCCGACAGTGTAATAATCATGTTTGGCATCTGAACGGTTGTGAGCGGACCCTTTTTAACCACCACGCCATCAAAATGCTCAACCCAAAGACCTTTGTGAAGCTCAATGTCAGTGACGTTTAGGTGGACTAGACCGTATGTCAGTCCGGATTCGTTTGGAGTCGCAAGCTGACCCTTTGAGGCCGTGCTGAAGAAAATAATGAGAAAAACACAAAACTTATTGATGTAAGTTACCATACTCAAATTCCTTTTCGACAATTTATCGACGCCCCTCATTAACAACAATTGCGATAGACTGGTTACCAACATTTTTTAGCGTGTAAGCGAGGTCCCCGTTTTGCCAAACCCAATCTCCTACCCGGTCCAATTCTTCTTTAACACCATCTTCCCTCGAAATATGCACAACTCCTGGAGTAACCTGAGCAAGAAAACCTGGCATACTATGCCGAACCAAAGGTGACGACTGCCCTGGCTCTAGCTCAACGCGATAAGAGCGAAACCACTGATTTTCCAACTGAGGAGCTCCATTCATGCCCTCCGGTCTATCAATAGTTCCAGGCTTCCCTTGTCCTCCATTAACAAATGCCAGAATACGCAGTAAACCGGGCCCGCTGTTGTTAATTTTGTGAACAAAAGCTTGAGAAGCATAATCGGTAATAGCACTTACATCTCCGTTCTGAGGTCCTCTCGCAGAGCTAATTCGGGTAAGTAAAATTGCTTGGTCATGTAAATGCTCTAACGACTCATCGCCAGGATTAAGCTGAACATCTAATAGATACAGGCTTCCATCCTGAAAAACAGTTCGATGCCGAGGCTCGTCCAGAAGGTGCACCACTCTGTTCGTCGAGCTCATGCAGCCGACCACCGCAGTAAAAACAATCGAAAGCGCTACACTTTTAAACACCTTTGAAAAAACCATAAAGCCCTCCCTATCTTTTATTTCGATGAAAACCCTCTCCTATACAACCTCAAAAGCCACACACCCTAAATGCCCATTCCTCAAAGAACGCTCAGGGCTCAGCAGGAAGGCTCTTAGAACCAGAATACGAAAAAAATACAAACTAAGAAAGTAAATCTATGGAGCGAGGCGTTCTATTACCCACTCATCTTTTGGGCGGCTGTAACGAAACCGATTATGAAGCCGGTTAGCGCCGCCTTGCCAAAACTCGATCTCGGAAGGAATTACTCGATAACCACCCCAACGCTCAGGGAAAGGCACCTCACCACCATTGCAAGCAGACTCATAATCCCGATATCTTTGTTCTAATTCTTCCCGCGAGGAGATTACTCGGCTCTGAGGAGATACAGCAGCGGCTAGCTGGCTCCCTCGTGGGCGGCTATGGAAATATTTTTTAGACTCCTCTGAGGCCAACTTTTCTGCAACACCCACAATTCTCACTTGCCGTTCAATCGCGTGCCAGGGAAAGTGAAGACATATGTTTGGGTTAAACTCCAAATCACCACCCTTCTTACTTTCGTAGTCCGTATAAAACACGAAGCCAAGCGCATCAACGTTTTTTAAAAGAACAATTCGTTGGCTTGGCTTTCCATCCGGCGCAACTGTCGCAACAGTCATCGCAGGCGGATCAACGACCTCTGACTTAAAAGCTTGCGCAAGCCAACACTCAAATTGTTCGATTGGGTCTGCATGCAAATCTGAGCGCCTTAACTCACCTTCCAGGTATTCACGCCTGTCGTCATGCAAATCCATATATAATTCCTTTGCCTAAAATCGCGGCCACATTAATCGATCAATTTTCCGTATTCCCAATTTTGCTGCCGAATCGTACCTGTCGCGTAGTAAAAAATCCCTTTGCCATGTTTCTTATTGGCAAAAAAACCACCGACAAATTTTTGTCCGTCTGGCCAACGATAGGTCCCTTGCCCGTGATAAGAATCATTAACAAAATCGCCGGTATAATTTTCAGTATTCTCTCGCAACCAAAATTCCGAGTTCTGATTTTCAAACCAACTTGGCATGTTGATAAAGTACGATCCCTGACCTTCCCGCTTATTGTATGCCCACTGCCCGATATAAAGTTTCCCGTTCCCGTTCCAATGAGTCCCTCGGCCATTTCTGCTACCTTGATCCCAGTTACCGACGTAAATTTCTTTCTCGGTCGATGAAATCGGTATCTCTAGTCGCCCCTGACCATGAAAAACACCCTCTCGGAAATGTCCTGAGTAAAACCCTTTTCCAAACGATGTTCCAAGCTCAAGGCGTCCGCGTCCATCGATACAATCGCCATACACACACTTTTTGCTCATTACTTCGTCAAGCGATTGCGCGGAGACATTAATCGCGATCAGTGCGAAGAGGACACAAATAAAATTTAAAATCATTAAGTGCATCCGTTTTCCTCAGCTTATCCGTCTAAGCAGAATAAGTGGGCTCACTCGGACAACTTCTTTTGTAGAATTTAGTCCTAGCACGCCGATAATCAACATTCCGAACAAAGGCCCGGCAATCCAAACCCAGTAATGCCAATCAAAACCTTGGTTGAAAACTCTCTCCTGAAGATAAAATAAGCTGGCTTCCGCACCAACGGTTGCGATAAATCCTGCCAAAACCCCTATCGTAGCAAATTCTATTATTAGACTTGACAAAATTAGTCGGCGACCAGCACCCAATGTCCGTAAAATAGCATTTTCATAAAAGCGCTCATCTAAAGTTGCGTTCACACACGCCAACAAAACGAGAGCACCGCTAACCAACACTAAAACAAATATTAGCTCTATCGCTGAAGTCACTTGGGCAATGATAGTTTGAACTTGTTCTATTAAACCATCTATTTCAATCACCACCATTGTAGGAAACTGACGAACCAAGTCGTTAAGTAGTACCTTCTGTTCTCTCTCCATGAGTGCTGTCGAGAGAAAGGTTGCACCAAGGTCATTGATAGTTCCTGGCGAGAAAATTATATAAAAATTGGGTTGCATATTATCCCATTGAACACTCCGAAAGCTGCTTACCTCTGCGCTCACCTGCTGACCCAGAACTTCGAACTCCAAGCTGTCACCTATTTCCAAACCCAACCATCCCGCATATTCCTCTTCAATGGACACATACCCCGGGCTTGCAGACTCACCCCACCACTCTCCATCTATAATCCGATTATCAGGCGGAACTTCAGCTGCCCACGTAACTTGCCTCCGACTCAACCTTCCCCTCACTTCTCCACCCTCTGCTTCAACTTCACTCCCGAGCTGAGGAGAGTCATCTTCAATTTCTTCAGGCTCCGCCCCGCCAGCGAGCGTTTTGCGCTCCCCTCTCTCTCCCATTTCTCCTTGAGGTTCAGGATCATTGCCATTCACTCGTTCCACTCGCGCACTAATCAGAGGATAAAACTCATTACCCCTGATTCCGTTCTCATCAAAAAACTCTTCAATACCCTCGATTTGTGATTTCGATATATTCATCATAAAGTGGTTCGGGGTATCCTCTGGCAGCTGAGCCTGCCAGTCAGTGATTAAATCTGTTCTCAGTAGAGACAGAATCAATAGAGACATAATGGTGATCGCAAAAACCATTATCTGCAAAACATTTTGTTTTCTCCTTCTTCTAGCAGCACTCATGGCGAGTTTCCATGAATTTCCTGCCTTCATCCCAACAGAACTGGTGCTCTTGAGCAGAGCGTAAGACAAACCCGAAAGCAAGGCTGCGATGGCTGCTACAGCGGCCAAGAGAATAAAGGTTATGACTAAATCGTTGCTGTACCACAAAACCAACAAGACGCTGCCACCCAGACCAAAAACATATGGCATTCGATCGCTGATTTTCTGCGGTGAAATATCTTTACGTAAAACCCTCAGCGGCGGTGTTTCTTGTAGAGCTAACAATGGTGGTAAGGCAAACGAAAGCAAGCAAACAACGGCTGTTAACGCGCCAACGATATAAGGCCGAACCCCAGCGGGAGGCAGATCAACAGTTAGAACCGTTTGAAGAAGCTCAAGGATTCCGGCATGAGCGAGCCAACCTAAAATGCTACCAAAGGCGATGGAGGCAAAAACCAACACCAGCTGGATGATCAGATAAATTAAACCAATTTGATTGGAGGTGCATCCAAGCGCCTTCAGTATTGCAACATAATCATAATGACGCTCACTGTATCGCTTTGCAGTCAGAGCGATGGCAATACCGGCAAGCAAGACAGCAAAAAGCGAACCCAACATTAAAAACGATTCCGCTCGGCTGAGCGCCTCACTTACCTCAGCACTCTCGTCACGCACATCCCGCAACCGATATTCACTGTTAAACTCTTGATCGATCCAGAGAGAGAAATCATCCATTATCTCTGGCACGGCATTTGCGAAAAGGAAACGATAAGTCACCCGGCTGCCGAGCTGAACTACGTTGGTTGCTGCCACATCATCCATGTGCAGCATCACTCTCGGACCAGCATTATCTAACATTCCACCACTGGATCGATCAGGTTCTGTAATAATTATCTTTGAAACTCGAAGTGTTGATTCCCCTATATAGATCATGTCTCCTATCTGTAATTCCAGTGCCGGAAAAGCTCGGGATTCAAGCCATGCCTCACCGGGACTGGGGCCGCTTGCTATGGGAGTGCCTCGCACAAACGGTGCTTCGGCAATAATCACTTCTCCCCGCAAAGGGTAAGCATCACTAACCGCTTTGGCTGAAACCAGCATATTACTGGAATCCGAGAAAGCCATTGAAGTAAAGGATAAAGTTTCTGCGGTTTGGAGCCCAAGTGTCTTAGCTTCGATTAAGATTTCTTCAGGCAGCGGCCGGCTACTGCGGAGCATTCTGTCAGCCGCAAGCATATTCGCCGACTCAAGCACCAGAGCTTTCTCTAACCGATCAGTAAAAAGGGCTATCCCCGTTACAGAGGTTACTGCCATTACCAAAGCAAGAGATAAAAGCTTCAGCTCTCCTCCTCGCCAGTCTCTCCAAAGCAAACGCGCGGCGAGAATGAGAAGCGTCCGGAAAGATCGCCGCCCACTCAGGTCAAGTTCTATTGAACTGCTCATTATCGGACGCACTTTTTTTCGTCTTCATGAGAACTTTTTTCGTCACTCGATACAACCCCAGAGACCAACCTCACAATTCTCCCACAACGTTGAGCCAATCTATCTTCATGCGTAACGAGAACTAACGTTGTCGCAAATTCTTTGTTCAAATCAAACAATAGCTCAACAATCTTCGCTCCCGTTGCGGTGTCGAGATTTCCTGTCGGCTCATCAGCAAAAAGTATCTTTGCTTCGGTCGCAAAAGCACGCCCAATAGCAACTCGCTGCTGCTCCCCTCCCGAGAGCTGATTCGGATAATGATGCGCGCGCTCCGCCAAACCTACCCTATCTAGCAATTGCAACGCCTTTTCCCTTGCTGATTTCTCACCCTTAAGTTCAATAGGCAGCATCACATTTTCAAGTGCCGTTAGGCTCGGTAATAGTTGAAAAGATTGAAAAACGAAGCCAACTAACTGCCCACGAAGAATTGCTCTTGCTTCTTCATCCATCGAAGCCAAGCTGTGGCCTGAAAGAAAAACATCACCTGAACTCGCTGCGTCGAGCCCGGCCATAAGGCCTAACAATGTTGATTTCCCTGATCCGGACGCACCAACAATGGCAACCGTATCTGCAGCATCAATCTCAAGGTCTACATCTCTGAGAATTTCTAAAACGCCCTCCGTCGTCGGGACGCTCTTGCAGAGTTTCTCTACTCGGATCATGGACTGCAACATTGTTTTTTCCTGTGGAGTTCGAAATACGCTAAACGCATACAATTTTTGGAAACAAGATTGTCTAGTATTGAGAAAAATACAGCAACTCTGGAATCGAGGAATTAAAATAGAAAAGTCGATTTCAGAGTAGTTCTTAACTTCCAATTATACGAGATATTTAAAAACAACCTGCGATTCACTACAATATAGATTAAGATCCCTAATACGAGGGTATGGAGCATTTAGTTTCTACTATCCGGACTGCGAGGCCCATGATCCGAATCATCAGCTTAATTGCTATTTTAACATACTCGACACTCTACGCCGATCCTAAGTTGCTAATTTGGGGAGACAGCCTCAGTGCTTCCTATGGAATTGAAGAGCACCTGGGATGGGTGAGCCTTTTGCAAGAGCGAATTGATTCACAGAATTTACAAGTAGAAGTCATCAACGGCAGTGTCAGCGGCGAAACAACCACAGGCGGAGTCTCGCGCCTCCCGTCAATGTTGAGCGCTAATCAGCCAGATTGGGTGCTGATTGAACTAGGCGGAAACGATGGCCTTAGGGGTCTTCCGCTTTCTTTGATGCGAGAGAATTTCATTTCGATGATCGAGATGATCAAGGGCGCAGGCGCTCAGCCGATCCTCGCTGGAATGCAAATCCCACCAAATTATGGCCGAAGATATACCGAACCATTTTTTTCACAATATTCTGAGCTGGCTGCAGAATACAGCCTTCCACTTATTCCTTTCCTCATCGATGGGATTCCTCAACGGCCAGAACTAATGCAAGATGACGGGATACATCCTCGGGCGGAAGCACAAGGAATTATTTTAGAAAACGTTTGGCCTGTTCTCTCACCTTTTATAGAGCCGTGAGTGATTGTTTTTATTTGTGCCTATCCTTTATCCGAAATAGCATCACAGCAGAGAATAAATTACACAGGGCAATGAAAGACAGCGCTCCATAATAGTCTCCCACACGATCATAGTAAGTCGCTACCAAGACTGGTCCTAGCGACGACATTCCCAAAACAAATGGCAAGGCCGCTGAGCGAACAGCACCCAGAAACCGTCGTCCAAAAAATGTTGCCCATATAACTTCTTGTAGAGGCAGCAGTCCGCCCCAACCGACTCCCATCATGATAAAACCAAAATAAATCAGATAATCATTGCCCGTCCACACACTGAAGACGACAACTAGAATCGACATCCCAGTGAGTGCAGCACCTAAAGAGGCGAGTTTTTTAGGGCTGTATTGATCAATAAGGTAACCCCATATTGGCTTTGACAAAAAAGCTGGCACCGATGCGAGAGAGATCATCGCTGATGCAATAAAACGAGTATAACCCGCGTCGGTCATAAGCGGAATCGACTGCAACAACATCACAGTTATCGAAATTTGAAATAACCCAAACGCAATCACTAGAGCGAAGAAGCTAGGGGAGCGTATTGCTTCAGCGCGCGTAAGAGAATTATCGAGGTCAAAATTTGCAGCTAATGCTTGACCTCCCGCTACTTGAGATTTTGTTTTCCCATCGGGATACAACCCATAATCCTCCGGAGCACGGCGTACGACCAATGCGGCCGGAAAAGTAATGAGCAGCGTACCCAAACCAAGAATCTGCCAAGCAACCTGCCAGCTATAATTATCGATCAACCATGTTGAAGCGATGGGAAGAAGCATACCAGAGAGCGAAATGCCCATTGCGGCAATGGAAACTGCTTGCCCCCTTCGCTCAACAAACCATTTCCCTAGTGTCACATTTACTACAAGATTTCCAACGAGCGCGGCGCCCATCGTTAACATCAATCCATTACCAAAAAGCCATTGCGGTAATGTTTGCACTGAACTCATACTGAATACCGAACCACTTAGAACGAAGGAACCAATCAAAATAAAACGGCGCCCCCCATGCTTGTCGATTTGCGCACCGATAGCGAAGCCAGTAAGCGCCAAAACCATCTGCCCAATCGAACGCGAAGCTGAGAACTCAGTCCGAGTCCAACCAAACTCTTCCGTCATGGGGATCATAAATGACCCGGCCACATAGTTGGCCATGCCCACTGCGACAAATTGAGTCAGGAAACCGGCAAGAACTATCCAATACCCGTAATAAAAATTTACTGAAGAAGAGTTTTTAATCAAAAAGAGACCTTAACTAGCAGCGCATATTTTGTGATACCGACTTACGACCTCAGTGACCCCGAGCTGAAGCGACTCAAGAACAAATGCATGACCGATCGAGACCTCTAATATATTGGGTATTGTCAAAAAATGAGCGAGGTTTTCAAGGTTCAAATCATGACCTGCATTTAACCCTATTCCCAATTCAGTTGCGGTCTTAGCGGCGAGGAGATACGTTGCGTGGACTTGATTTTTATGGGGCCCGATAAAATGTTCTGCATAATTCTCCGTGTACAGTTCAATTCGATCGGTCGCGATCTCCGACAAATGCTCGAACATATTTAGATCCGGACTCATAAAAATTGAAGACCGGACCCCTGCATTACGAAGCCGATTCAGTGCCGGACGTAAAATATGTCTTTGATTAACGATATCCCATCCATGATCTGAGGTAAGCTGCTCAGGCGAATCAGGTACTAAAGTACATTGAGCAGGCTTCACTTTTTCAATTAATCCCAAAAATTTTCCGCTAGGGAAACCTTCAATATTAAACTCAACGTCAGGAGAATCTGCCAAAAATTCCGCTATACTAAAGACATCGGCTTGTGTCACGTGACGCTCATCGGGACGAGGGTGCACCGTTACTCCTTTCACACCTAGCTTAATCAGCATTTCGATAAAGCCCACGAGATTGGGGAAATCTCGCCCCCGAGAATTACGCAGTAATGCTATTTTATTGACGTTAACACTTAACATAGTCATGTTTGTACCTAATCCTGAATTTCGAGAAAGTTTTTCACTGCTTTCTGAAATCTTAATGGCTGTTCCGAATGCAACCAATGGCCCGCATCAGCAATAGTCTCAAATTCTGCGTTGGGGAAATAACTGTGTATTTGCGCATGGTGATCATCAATAACATATCGCGAAAGCTCTCCATTCAAGAAAAGCACCCTGCCCATGAACTTGGATTTAGCGTCAGGTGCCAACCTTAAACTATCGTAATTTTCTTTAATTGCACGCAAATTCAACCGCCATTTGAAACCTGAATCCGCCCGCACCAAATTTGTAAGCATGAACTGCCTCGTGCTTTGATCTGATATAAAAGGCACAAGCGCAGAATCGACTTCCTCTCGACTCTTAAATATCGCTAATTCGAGACCCCGCATCGCATCAATCATTTCAAGATGACCGCCTGCTCTTGCCGGATAAGTGACCGGCGATATATCAACTACAATCAGTCTGTCTATCATGTTCGGGCTGTTCAGCGCGAGCTGCATAGCAACTTTCCCTCCCATAGAGTGACCGATCATGCAACAGCGATCGATAGCTAAAAAATCTAACAACTCGTGAATATCAGTTGCCATAGCTTCATAATCTTGTGCATCATAATGTGGTGATGCACCGTGGTTACGCAAATCAACACCAATCACACGGAAAAAACTGGAGAAAAAATTACTGTGCATGCCCCAATTGCTGTGACTGCCAAACAACCCATGCAATATCAGTAACGGAGCGCCTGCCGTTGAGTATTCTCTATAATTTAAGATCTCCATGCGATCTTTTTGCCTCATGTCAAAACACGCTTTTTTAGCAAATTAAGAACATCATCGTGATGACTTTTGGTTTTCACCTTACTAATAATATCTTCAATATGCCCTTTTTCGTCTATCAGAAAAGTAGTTCGCAAAACCCCCATGAATTCCTTCCCCATAAATTTCTTTAGAGCCCAAACACCGTATTTCTCGGCTATTTTATGATCTTCATCGTAGAGAAGCGGGAAATTAAGATTATACTTTTCCTGAAACTTGTTTAACTTATTTACCGGATCTGGACTTAATCCTAGCGCTACCGCGTTAAATTCTTTTAATTTTGTTTTTATGTCGCGTAATCCGCATGCCTGGACGGTGCAACCTGGAGTCATGGCTTTCGGATAAAAATAAAGAATGACACTGCTCACTCCCCGAAAATCTTTAAGATTGACAAGGTCCCCGTCTTGATTCAAAAGATTAAATTGCGGAGCTAAACTACCGATCTTAACCAAACCCATTATTGTCCTCCCAGAAATTTTTCAATATCAGTCTTCCAAAGAGATGACCTTTGGATCCTATTCACATTATACTCTCTGCCATCAATTTAACTAGCTAGCACTTCTGGCAGAAAGACGAATACGAACACAGGTCCCAAAACGCTCTAATCAACAATATGCAAGAATTTCTTTCAAGGCTTCAACGACCACTTCAATCTATAGTCGTTCTTACCGGCGCAGGAGTGTCGGCTGAATCTGGAATACCGACGTTTCGAGCGAGCGATGGCTTGTGGGAAAATCATTCGATCGAAGATGTGGCAACTCCAGGAGGCTTCAAACAGGACCCAAATTTAGTTCATGAATTTTATAACCAAAGGCGAGAGGCGCTCTTGTCGCATGGAATAGGCCCGAACCAAGCTCATTCAGCGCTGGCAAGATTTCAAAGTATTTTTGAGGATCAATATCCTGGTAATTTTACATTAGTTACCCAGAATGTTGATAATCTTCATGAGCGAGCCGGAAGTCTTAACGTATTACATATGCACGGCGAACTTTTGAAATCCCGCTGCTATCAAACCGGGTCAATATTCAACCAGCAAAAGCCACTCAATGTAGACAGCGTCTGTCGGTGTTGCCGCAGTTTGGGCAATTTAAGACCTCACATAGTTTGGTTTGGCGAGCTTCCTCTCGAAATTCCTAAAATTGAAAACAGTCTTACTACTTGCGACCTCTTTATTGCTATCGGTACCTCCGGGTTGGTTTATCCAGCCGCAGGATTCTATGAGCAAGCCAAAAAATGTGGCGCACACACGGTTGAGATTAACCTGGCCACGACAACATCAAATTTTGATACCCAACTCTCGGGCTATGCCTCAGATCTAGTTCCGAGATTTTTTTCCCAGCTGGCTTCTTTCCTCGGACTTGCGACTTAAAAGAGAGCCTGCTCAAATGCCAAATTTTTAGATTAGAAAATTCAAACGATTTGGCATTAGACACTCACGTTCATTACACAGCTGAAACCCCACCGAGAGCTCTCCAAACATAAAGGATTGATCCTCTGCAGGAACAACTTTTTTTAAGAACAGTTCGGCAATAAAACTTCGATCATAAACGCGACATGACAGATCCGAGCCGAGCGACGATATGATGTTGTGACTAGATGGATAGTCGATTCGATCTATTGTCCAGCCAGATTTTCCCAGCAATTCAATGCTGAGAGGCAAGGCGGCGGTCTCGGGATCTCCAGGTACAGCTATGTGCCAACCACTCTCAAGCATTATTCGAATTTCAACCTCTCGCCCGTCAATAGCGTCTCTGCCACTCACCGATATCTTACACCGGCCACCATCTGTATGCTGAATAGACTCGGAACCCGCATCTTTTAACGCTCGCACGGCCCTAAATAAAGTTGGATGAGATAAAGGCTCTTGCTCAACTTGACTTGAGTAAAAAGAAGACGCTGACTCAGCATAATATCGTGCATCAAAAGAAACCTCTATTTGAAATCGACGTGCAGCCAGTTTCTGTAAAGCAAAAACAATTGTGCCGACGGCAGAAATGGTAGCGCTATCCGCTGCACTTTTTGAACGACTTAAACTCGGACCCCCTCGAATCAACGGGCCGACAAAAAACCCTCCGAAATCATCATCCCAGAAGTCCTGGACTGCAATTCTCAGAACAGTTTCCGCTCGCTCTAAAGATACGACATTGCCTAATACATCAAATTCAGTAATCAAAGCGTTTGCAAATTGGGCATAATCATCAAGCTGTGCAGGGATGGATACAGAGCCGTTCATAGAAATACGGTAAAGCCGTTGATTTTTATCTAAGTTTTCGCTCCAAATACGATCGAGAGCTTTTCTTCCTGATACAGTCCAGTCGGAACGGTTCAGCTCAAACCCTGCTTTCAAAAACGTATCAGCCATAGCAGCGACCCAGCTGACAATTAACTTCTTATCGCAAAGGGGAGGGACTCGCTTTTCGCGAATCGAATACAGTTTATGGCGAACATCGTCAACTCGATTGAAAAAATCTCTCCCATCCGATTCTCTCTCTAACAACTCTATCGGACGGTGGAGAGACAAAATATTAGCTCCTTCAAAATTACCTGCATTAGAAGGAGCAAATAGATTGAGCACCAGCTTAAACTCATCACTACTTAGACTGCTCTCTAGCTCACTTTCCGACCAAACAAAAAAGCGACCCTCCACTCCCTCGCTGTCTGCGTCTGTTGCGGAATAAAATCCACCCTCCGGGGCTTCCATCTCCTTTTGGACATAATCCAACGTCTGCTGCAAAACACGTTCGAAGAAGATCCGACGATTAAGGCGAAAGGCTTCGAGAAAGACCAGCCCAAGTTGAGATTGATTGTAAAGCATTTTTTCAAAGTGAGGCACGAGCCAATTCTCATCGACACTGTATCTGCAGAAGCCTCCACCAATCTGATCATAAATACCCCCTCGCGCCATTCCCTCGAGTGCTCGATCAACAAAAGCCATTGCTTCTAAATCATGAGACCGTCGGGCCTGATCAAGTAAGAGTAGAAGGAGTGGCTCCTGAGGAAACTTAGGCGCCCCCATCAAGCCGCCATTGGAACGATCCTCCCTTGAATACAATGATTGGACTGTCGCAGTAATCAATCCATCTAATTTTTTAACTAAATTCTGGAAGTGAGTGATTTCGCCGCGGGTCTGCAGAACCTTATCGATTGAGACTTGATGCTCTGCCGCGATTCTCTCCAATTCCGCTTTATTATCAACCCATGCGTTTGATATCTTCCTAACTAAATTTATGAATTCTTGAGTTGAAAAGTAAGTCGCCCCAAAAAATGGCTTCCCATCAGGGCACAAAAAATTGGACATGGGCCAACCACCCTGGCCGGAAATAAGTTGGACACCAGTCATATATATCTCGTCCACATCGGGATACTGCTCACGATCTAACTTAATACTTATAAAATGCTGATTCAGTAATCGGCCAACTTCAATGTTATCGAAACTTTCGACCTCCATGACGTGACACCAATGGCACGTTGAGTAACCAATCGAGAGGAAGATTGCTTTTTGTTGCGCCACAGCCTCCCTAAAAGCTTCGTCGCCCCACGGGTACCAATTCACCGGATTATGAGCATGTTGTAACAAATAAGGGGAGTCTTGCTCTATTAGCCGATTTACAAACACACCATAACCGTCAGGCCGAAGATGCTCGGTTCTTTTCTCGTAACTCCCATGCTTACGAATTTCTTCGTTACGCAGCCGCTTCTCTAATTCACTAATACTTGTTGTCACCAAGACTCCGGCGATTTGTATAAATGAGCACCTATATCGCCACTGTAACAGAGTTCTTTAAATCCCGTACAATTCATAGTTAAACATCTTCTTTTACAAGGCTTAAAAATAGGTTAGGCTCATCGTATATCGTGAAATAGGAAGGATTACAGCTATGGAGTTTCCGAAATCGATCTACATTTTAGCAAAATTTTTAGTTTGTTTTTCACTTACGAGCTTTTCTTTGGCTGATCATCATCAACCTCTTTCGCTTACACAACTAGTCCAAGATGTTCACAGGAGTGCTGAAAATATTTCGAGGAACAAATTTCGACACCCTGTTGAAACGTTGGAGTTTTTTGGACTAAAACCAAACATGACTGTTATCGAGATTCTTCCGTCCTCAGGATGGTACACGGAGGTCATTGCGCCTTTTTTGCGGGATGAAGGTAAATACTATGCTGCGCATTTTTCACCTAATGCGCAGCTTGCGTATATGCCACGAAGACTCCGAGAGTTTGAGGAAAAAATAACGTCGGACCCGAATTTATACGGCAAAATTACCGTTCGTCACCTCAACCCTCCGCACGAAGTAATCATTGCGCCTCCCGAAAGCGCCGACATGGCTTTAACCTTCCGAAACGTTCACAACTGGATTATGGCCGACCAACAACACGAATTTTTTGATTCCTTTTTTTCAGCTCTTAAACCGGGAGGAATCTTGGGTATAGTTGAGCATCGCGCGCTACCTGATGCGACCATGGAAGCAATGCGCACCACGGGTTATGTCACTGAAGCATACGTAACAGAGCTAGCGGTCGCCGCAGGCTTTGAGTTTTTAGAAAGCACACAAATAAACTCTAACCCAAAAGATTCGACTTTACATCCTGAGGGAGTGTGGACCTTGCCTCCAAATTTTCGTGCTGGCGATATAGAGCGTGAAAAATATGCGGCTGTCGGAGAAAGTGACCGGATGACGCTAAAATTTCGAAAGCCTCTTGACTGAAGACTGAGGGAAGCACCAAGCAATCTTTACTTAAGAGAAAGCTACTGAAATCTGATACATGCGCTCCCGAAGATCCGAATTCTGTCAAAACATCGCTTGTACATTTAACTGATGAGGAAAGAATTTAAACTATGATTTCGAAAGTTGAATTTCATTTTGACTTTGGAAGCCCAAATGCTTACCTCTGTCATCGAGTACTCCCTGATATCTCATCGCGAACACAGACAGAGATCAGATATGTTCCGATTTTGCTTGGCGGAATATTTAAAGCGACCAACAATCGGTCTCCAATGGAGCAGTACGCTAACGTTAGAAATAAAAAAGAGTACCTCGCAGAGGAGACTCAAAGATTTCTTTTACGACATAACATCACTGATTTTAAACGAAACCCCCATTTCCCAGTAAATACGCTTATGGCAATGCGAGGAGCCGTTTTTGCGATGAAAAATTCTTGGGCTCAAACTTATACGGACATTATGTATCAGGCGATGTGGGAAGAAGAACGCAACATTGCGAACTTAGAGACATTTCGGTCAATACTCGAGAATGCCGACCTTCCCGCTCTGGAAATTATAGAGGCATGCAATGATCCCGAAATAAAAAAAAGTCTTATCGAAAGCTCGATGAATTCAGTCGAACGCGGAAACTTTGGCTCGCCCACTTTTTTTGCGGGTAATGCAATGTTTTTCGGAAAAGATAGCCTTGAGGATTTTGAAAGACAACTTATCTCACAAGCGACTGCAGTCTAAACCGAACAAAAAAGCCCAACCCTCTTCCACGGCTGTTATCTCCGTTGGTAAACTCTCGTAAGTTCTATCGGAGCATTAAAGTTGTCAGGCTCAATCCGCATTATCACGCGCAGAAGACTGCCATTGTTCTCCAACGCGTAACTCTCGAGAGTAAAACCACCATCTCTTGGTCGCGCTTCAACGATTAATTTGGTCAAGCCATCGTCATTTTCCCAATTAGCAAATGAAAAATCATTTAAACCATCTGAATAATAACTAGCAGCACCAGAGCTGCGGCGTCGACCATCTGTGTGCATTACCCGCACGAAACCATTATCGTAATAAAATCTGAGCTCTGCAGGGTCGCTGACTTCGATTCTCAAGAAATCATCATACGAGATGTGATCATAAAGTTCCTGCTCGGGTGGCCCTCCCCTATAAAAATCCTCCGGCCTGCGCCTAAAGAATCGCCGAGCAACTTTACCACCTCCAGCCTTTATGGCCGCCTCGACACGATCATCTGTACTGTCGCTCAAGCTGTCATCAATAATCCACTCACCAATGAAGTCAGAAGTGGCCGAGAGAGCTTGATTGCTTATAGCCAAAAAACCTACGAGAAAAAGTAATTTTATAAGTCGAAGTGTTGTGACTAATTCGAAAGAGACAGGCTTTTTTATCATTTGTAATTTGACTAATACCCTAAATTTTTGCATACCATTCCGCTATCGCTTCACCAATTTCGTGAGGAGAATCCTCTTGCAGGAAGTGATTCCCTTCAATAGTTACCTCAATTTGGTTTGGCCAGCTACGGCAAAATTCTCGTTGAGCTCCAACAAGGATCGCGCCCGGATCTGCATTAATAAATAACTTAGGAATTTCGGTTTGTGACATCCAGTCGGCATAACTTTGTACAATTTCAACCACATCTGCGGGACTACCATCGAGCGGGATTTGCCTTGGCCATGTCAAAGTTGGCCGGCGACTTTCTCCCTTTTCAAGAAAAGGTTTTCTATAAACAGCCATTTCTTCCTCACTCATCTCACGCAACACAGAGCCGGGCAAGACACGTTCGACGAAAGTGTTTTTTTCTAAAATCATTTCTTCACCAGCCTCAGATCGAAACCCTTGAAAAATCGCGGTGGCAGCGTCCGGCCACTCATCCCATGTCATCGGTTTAACAATCCCTTCCATGTAAGCGATACCTTTCACCCGGTCTGGATATCGATTTGCCCAGTCAAATCCCAAAGCCGAGCCCCAATCATGGATCACCAAAGTCACATCCTCAGCGACACCTAAAGCAGCAAGAGCTGCGTCAAAATATTTCCTATGCTCGACGAATGTGTAGCGATCCGGCCCTGCATCATCTAGTTTGTCTGAGTCGCCCATACCGATGAGGTCAATAGCGATACATCGTCCTTGGTCCGCCAAGTGCGGCATGATATTCCGCCACAAGTAGCTCGAAGTCGGGTTTCCGTGCTGAAATACTATTGGGCTCCCCTCACCCATCTCAACGTAAGCAATCTTTTTTCCCTCAACATCAATAAATCTTTTTGGATATTCAAGTTTACCAATCATTTCAGATCCTCTGAGCAGTTTATTTTTTGAGAATACATTTTTTTAAAAAAAGCTTCAATTTGTATACTCAAGATTAAATACGGAATTGTATATAAGACCAATTATCGGATATTCTCCATATTCAGCGCCTTATGCTCAGTTATCACAAGTTTTATTTTTGGAGAAATCAACATGACGATGCAACAAACACCGCTCCTGATGTCTCGTATCCTTGGCAGGGGAGCTAGCCTTGATCCGGAAGTAGAAGTCGTAACACAGCAAGTCGATGGCATACATCGTCAGACGCTCCAAAAAACCTGGCATCGAGCCAATCAGCTAGCGCACGCGTTGAACGAGAAAGGGATTAAAATTGGTGACCGCATTGGAAGCTTCATGTGGAATAACTATCGCCATTTAGAGCTGTATCAAGGTGTTCCGTCAATGGGCGCTGTCCTGCACACATTGAACATAAGATTATCTCCGAATGACCTCGAATACATTATCAATCATGCTGGGGACCGTATAATATTTGTTGATGAAGACTTGTTGCCACTATTAGAGCCTTTAGTCGATAAAATCCCATCGGTTGAACTACTGGTTATTTGTCGACATGGTGAGGGCGGAGAAAGCTCATTCCCGAATCAGATTGACTATGAAGATTTTATAAACGAAAAACCCAGCGTGTTCAATTGGCCAGACATCGACGAAAATTCTCCAATGGGTCTTTGTTACACATCTGGCACAACGGGTAAACCTAAAGGAGTTATGTACACGAATCGATCTACGTATCTCCATACGCTAACTGAGTCCCTTACAGACTCCATGGGACTGACCGCAGTAGACTCACTCTTAGGAATAGTGCCTATGTTTCATGCTATGGGTTGGGGATTACCCTTCGCCGCCTCAATGCTCGGCTGTAAGCAAGTTATGCCCCATCGATTCATGGCGCCAAACACATTCCTCGATTTAATGGTCAGCGAAAAAGTCACTGTCTCGGCAGGAGTGCCAACTATTTGGCAGGGAGTTAAAGCGTTGCTTGAAGCAGAGCCACAAAAGTACGATATCAGTCACTTAGCAAGAATGACTTGCGGAGGATCCGCTCCGCCTGTCTCTATGATGCGATGGTATTGGGATAAATTTAAAGTGGAGATGATTCAGGGCTGGGGGATGACAGAGACTAATCCACTCGGCACCCTTTCACGAAAAATTTCTAAACGAACGCAATTAGGCTTGTCAGAGGACAAGCAATTCGAAAATATTGCGAAGGCAGGCTTAATAATGCCGGGTCTTGAGATGGAAATTTTTGATGAGAATTGGAATGCCCTTCCGCACGATGGAGAGGCGGTCGGAGAATTATGCATTCGGGGACCTTGGATCGCATCGGAATACTTTAACGATCCGCAACCTGAAAAATTTCATGATGGCTGGTTGGTTACAGGCGATGTCGCAAAAATTGATGACCAACAGTATTTAATAATTGCCGACCGATCAAAGGATCTGATCAAATCAGGTGGAGAATGGATTTCATCTGTTGACTTAGAAAATCATATAGTGGGATTGGGAAACATCGCACAGGCTGCTGTTGTGGCTCAACCACACCCAAAATGGGACGAGCGACCGGTCGCATTGGTTATTCCGGCAGAGGGCGCTGAGGTTGACCCACAAAAGGTACTTGATCACTGCGCTGAGATCTTTGCAAAATGGCAGCTACCAGATGAAGTGATCATCACGGATACTATCCCGTTAACATCTACCGGGAAAATTGACAAAAAGGTAATCAGAAGCAAACTGGAGAGTGAAAATTATGTGCTTCCAGATCTTCGTTGATTCTTAAACACTACCGCGAGTACGTCGGCGCATACTCGGCTCCGTCAGCTTCAGCCCTACGTGCACCGGCGAGAATTCCTGGCAAAGCATAATTCCCTTCATGGCACGCGTACTCAAAAAGGCCTTCATCTGTTTTATTCATAGGCAATTGACCACGCCAAACTTGGGTATAGTTGGCCGGGTCTTCCACCGAGAACTCATATCGAATTGTTGTCGGGCTTGAGCGTGTAAAATACTCAGTTACTACAGCTGAGGGGGATGCGTAGAAACGATGATCCAAAGACGATCGAAGGTTCTGCTGCAAATGAAAATTGGTTGTGACAACGACCAGCGTTTCATCCTCGTAATGCCCCACTGAATCACCCATCCAATAATCCATCGATGGCGCAGCGTGAGCCGCATTCAAGCGAATTATCCTCACATCATGGTTCATTTCTGCCAACAGAATCACGTACTCTGGAGTTTGCACAATTTGCGTATTATTATTATAAAGTACGGGCAACTTCGGCGGGCCTCCTGTTGAACCGAATCCCACAACGCAGCGCTCCCCGAGGGGCCTTACCTCGGGTCCGTCGTAATTCCGACGCCGTTCCAATTCACGCTCATAGTTTTCTCGGCCTTGTTTGCTATAGGGCAGTTTTCCATTGGGGGGATCTACAATAATCGACGTCCTAATCTCACCATCAATAACAGCTAATCGCTCACCTGGATCCATCCAAAAAGTATTGTAACCACCGACATTAACCCCGCTATCCGGAGCATCTCGATTTGGGTCACTGGGGTCATTAGTTGCATCAATAGCGACTTTATAAGCCTCGTTAATACTATTTGCCTCCTGCTCTGTTAAAACAAGTTTTCCTTGGAAGCGATCGGCTCGCTCTAAATTAGTCTGAGTCGCAATAGACCATATTCCTTGCAGGTCAGGGACGGAACGCCTTCCTGAGGACCCATTACCAATGTCTTCCATTGCGTGAACCGAAGCGAGTTGCTCTAAAGAAATAAGCCAAACAGCTACCATAGTAAAGCTTCTTACAAATCTTGATGAGTTTTTGGGCATTAGATCGCCCTCGCTATCAACATCTTCATAATCTCGTTGCTTCCACCGTAGATCTTTTGTATCCGGCTGTCCGCATACATTTTTGCAATTGGGTACTCCATCATGTAACCATAACCCCCGAAAAATTGCAGGCACTCATCTATAATTTCACACTGTTTCTGAGTGGTCCACCACTTAGCCATTGATGCAGAAGTATCATCCAATTTACCTTCAGACAATTTTACAGCACAGTCATCCACGAAAATTCTTGCCACTCTCGCCTCGGTATAACGCTCCGCTAATTTAAATTGTGTGTTCTGAAAATCTAAGATCTTTTTCCCAAAAGCCTTTCTCTCCTTGACATATTCACTAGTTAAACGAAGCGCTTTCTCCATTGCAGCACAAGCTCCTGCAGCTATGATAATCCGTTCCTGAGGAAGTTGCTCCATGAGCTGCACGAACCCTCTACCTTCGTTGGCACCGAGTAAATTCTCGGACGGGACAATAACATCGTCAAAAAAAAGCTCTGCTGTATCTTGGGATTTGAGACCCAGCTTGTTCAAGTTTTTTCCACGAGTGAACCCTCCGCTACCCTCACACGTTTCGGTTTCAACCATGATAAGAGAAATACCTTTACCACCCCCAGATGGGTCCGTCTTTGCGACGACACAAATCAAATTGGCGGAACCGCCATTAGTAATAAAAGTTTTATTGCCAGTAAGACGGTAATGATTACCCTCTTTTATAGCAGAAGTTTTAATGGACTGAAGATCCGAACCTGTCCCCGGCTCAGTCATGGCAATCGCCGCGACTATCTCTCCGCTCGCCATTTTGGGAAGCCAACGCTCGCGTTGCTCTTCAGTTCCGTAACCAAGGACATAGTGAGCAACGATGCCAGAGTGAACGCTATTTCCAAACCCAGAGATATTGTTGTAGCTCATCTCCTCAACGAGAACCATTTCATGCTTAAAAGTGCCGCCTCCCCCGCCGTATTGTTCCGGAATAGAGGCACATAATATTCCGGCCTGTCCGGCTTTATACCAAGCTTCTCGGTCTACGAACCCTTGCTTCTCCCACTGCTCTGTTTTCGGTAAAAATTCTCGCTGAAAAAACTTACCAACCGCGTCGCGCATCAAGCTCAATTCTTCGTCCATCCAGGGAGACACATAGTTATCAAACATGGCTTATTCCTGTGCTTTTAAAAAAATGATTTATCCGTTCCCTGAGACCAAACGTTCAATTATCATTGCATTTGCTGTACCGCCGCCCTCACAAATAGCCAACAAGCCATATCGGCCACCTCGACGCTCAAGCTCATGGAGCAATGTTGTCATGAGCTTCGCCCCCGTGGCGCCAAGCGGGTGTCCGAGCGCTTGTGCCCCCCCGTTGACATTGAGTTTTGATGGGTCTGCGCCTGTCGCTTTAGCCCATGCTAACGGAACAGACCCAAACGCTTCGTTAACCTCGTAAAGATCGATATCTTCTATTTTCAAACCAGCCTTTTTTAATACTTTTTGAGTCGCAGGAATGGGTCCCTCGAGCATAATAACCGGATCAGACCCGACTACTGCGAGCGAATGAATTCTTGCCCGCGCCTTAAGCCCGTGCTGCTTTACTCCCTCTTCGTTCGCTATTAAAACAGCAGCAGCGCCATCGCTTATTTGGCTGGCGCTTCCCGCGGTAATAACTCCACCCTCTCGGAGAGCATTTAGTCCCTCAAGTCCCTCAAGAGAGGCATCCATCCGAATCCCCTCATCGATGCTATGAACATCGATGCTCCCGTCCTCAAGCCGAATGTTTACGGGTACCACCTCTTTTTCAAAGAAACCGTTTTGCGTTGCGTTAGTCGCGCGCTCGTGGCTAGTTAACGCAAAAGAATCAAGTTCTGATCGACCGATATCATATTTTTCCGCAAGCAATTCTGCTCCATCAAACTGACTGAATTGTATTCCAGGATACTGAGCTTCAAGCCTTTCGCCTTTTGGTGTTCCTCGTCCGTTTGCTAATCCATCTCTGACATTAGAGCCAATTTCAACTGTACTCATGGCCTCTACGCCGCCGGATATTATAACGTCTTGGGTCCCCGACATAACCGCCTGCGCCCCAAATTGAATCGCTTGTAAAGAAGAACCACATTGTCGATCTACGGAGGTTCCCGGGACACTGAGATCTAGTTTTGAAGACATAGACACTCCTCTGCCTAAATTACTCGCCTGCGCACCTATTTGATTTACAACACCAAATATAACGTCATCAACCGCGTCGGTAGCTATGCCCGTTCGATCAATAAGTTCGTCAACAACAACAGCACCGAGATCAACCGGATGCACGTTACTCAAACGCCCCTTTTTTTTACCAGTCGCTGTTCTCACCGCTTCCACGATATAGGCTTCGGACATCTTTATCCCCTCTTTTGAATAATGTATATTCTAATTAATATAATCAACCGATGGCAGGCATTCTTATACCCGCATCGAGCCTTATAGTTTCCCCATTAAGATAGCTACAATTAACGATATGTGCCACCTGACTAGCGAATTCGTCCGGGTGACCTAATCGTTTCGGAAACTGTGTGATAGCTATCAACGGATCGCGAACTTCATCGGGCGCGCGCGCAAGAAGCGGCGTTTCGAATACGCCAGGCGCAATAGTCATGACCCGCACACCACGCTTACCAAGGTCCCGCGCGATAGGCAATGTCATGGCAACAATACCACCCTTCGAAGCTGCGTAACCCGCCTGCCCCGTTTGTCCATCAAAAGCTGCGACGGAGGCGACATTGATAATCACCCCTCGCTCACCATCCTCAGATGCGGGTTTATTAATTTGCATGACTTCAGCACAAAGCCGCAGAACGTTAAATGTACCCACCAAATTTACCCGAACAATATGTTCGAATTTCTCTAGTGGCATCGGCCCATTTTTTCCCACCGTTCGTGCAGCTCCTCCGATCCCAGCAGAATTTACATTTATATGCAGTGCACCGAAAGTCTCTACGGTGGAGGTAATAGCAGATTTTACGTCAACCTCGTCAGCAACGTCGCCAACATGCCAAATTGCCGCTTCTCCAAGCTCATCGGCGGCTGTCTGAAGAGCATCCGCGTTTAAGTCATACAACATGACATTTCCACCGGCCGCAACAAAATTTTTAGCCGTGGCAAACCCAAGGCCCGATGCCCCACCCGTGATAAAAGCGGTCTTATTTCGAATTTCCATGGTAAGTTCTCTGCGTTAATGCAATCTGCGATGCTTTGATTAGCATCTTAAAATAGTTCTCAATCAGCATAATGTATCTTACCGAAAAGTAAATACCGTGTGTTAACGAAAACCTAGTCTTCCTCTTTCCTCAATTAAATGGATCCCCTATGATCCAAGGCTAAGATATAAAAATTTAATGGAGATTAATTATGGGCCCCTTAAGCGGAATAAAAGTGATCGAGATGGGGGCGATAGGCCCCGGGCCTTTTTGCGCGATGATGCTGTCTGACCTTGGCGCTGAAGTAATTCGTGTAGACAGACTCTCCCAAAAAGGAACAGGACACCGCGCGAACGTTTTGCATCGTGGCCGAAGATCAATAGCAATCGACCTGAAAACGCCCGACGGCGTCGACACACTGTTAAAGCTTATAGGAAATGCTGACTGTTTGATCGAGGGATTTCGACCAGGCGTTATGGAGCGGCTAGGTTTGGGGCCTGAAATTTGCAAAGATCGCAATCCGCAACTCATATACGGTCGAATGACAGGGTGGGGACAGTCAGGACCGCTCTCAACTGCAGCGGGCCATGATATTAACTATATTTCTATCGCCGGCGCACTCGGCGCAATGGGGTATGATGACCGACCTCCAGCCCCTCCTCTGAATCTAATCGGAGACTTTGGTGGTGGCGCTATGTTCCTTCTCACAGGTTTGCTCGCTGCCTTGATCGAGCGCTCCTCCTCGGGAAAAGGACAAATAGTTGATGCAGCAATGACAGATGGGACAGCGGCGCTGTTAGCCCCCTTCTTTGGACTAATGGCCATGGGTTTATGGAAAAAAGATCGAATGAGTAACAAACTCGATGGCGGCGCGCACTATTACGGAAGCTATGAATGCTCAGATAACAAACATATTTCGATCGGCTCAATAGAACCTCAATTTTATGCCCTATTGTTAGAGCGATGTGGTATTACTGACAAGGTTTTTGATGAACAGCAAGACCAAGTTAGATGGCCGCTTTTAAGAGAAAAATTAGAAGCACTGTTTATTACAAAGCCCCGCGCATATTGGTGTAACTTACTTGAGGGGACTGATGTCTGCTTTGCTCCCGTTTTGGATTTAGAGGAAGCTCCCAAACATCCCCATAACATAGATCGAAAGACATACATTGAAAAAGAAGGGATTACACAACCAGCTCCAGCTCCCCGGTTTAGTCGAACTCAAGGAAAAATCCAATCAGCACCTGCAACTTGCGGTGAGCACAGTGAAGAAATTCTCCAAAATTGGGGTTTTACAGCATTAGAGATAGCAAACCTCAAAGAAAATCAGATTATTTAATTTTAAAGGATAAAATTTTGCAACTTCATAGTCATCATAAAACCCTTATTTGTGAACTACACGATCAGATTTTAACTATAACCCTGAATCGCCCGGATCGCATGAACGCATTTACACTTGAAATGGCCGAGGAGCTGATAGACGTTTTTAATCGCGCAAATGATGACGACTCAATTCGCGCCATTATAGTTACGGGTGCTGGGAAAGCTTTTTGCGCTGGAATGGAATTATCCAAAGAAAAAAATGTGTTCGGGCTCAACGAGAAACTTCAACCAACACTCGAGGAAATGAACGAACAATTTGAGAGCGAAAAATTAAAGTCCGGAGTAAGAGATACCGGTGGCCAAGTAGCGTTAGCAATTTACGACTGTAAAAAACCAGTGATTGCAGCTATCAACGGCTCCGCTGTCGGTATTGGCGCTACGTTGACGTGTGCGATGGACATCCGTTTGATATCCAAAGAAGCCCGTGTCGGTTTTGTTTTCAACAAGATCGGGATTACTCCGGAGGCATGCTCCTCGTGGTTTTTACCTAAAATAGTCAATATAGGAACGGCTCTCGAGTGGGCGTACACCGGGGACTTAGTGGATTCAAGCGAGCTAGAAAAGAAAGGCTTTGTGCGGAGCGTCGAAAACCCTGAGGAGCTCCTCGACACAGCAAAAGCCCTCGCTTTGCGTATTTCGCGTCATAGCCCAGTTGCTGTCGCATTAACGCGACAAATGATGTATCGCAACGCCTCTAGGGAGCATCCGGTAGATGCGCATAAGATAGACTCACTCGCCATTTTTTATACCAGTCAAACTAGCGGAAAAGAGGGGGTCGCTGCATTTCTTGAAAAACGCGCACCAAACTTTCAAGAACAAGCCTCAAACGAAATGCCCCCTTTTTATCCATGGTGGTGAATCGAAGCTCGATACCCTGATCAGAAAACAGTTAGAAAAATAACTTGAATTTTCAAAAGTTGCGCCCAAATTAACAACATGTCATTCTCTTGGTAGTTAGAGATAAATCTATCCTGAGAAATAATGCATTGAGGAGCTCGCAAAAGATGATAACTGTGCAATCAACTTTTTTCTTAATTCACGAAACAAGAAGCGAAGCTGTGGACTTAATGAAAGAAATGGTCAAGCACTCCCGTGCTGAGCGCGGATGCCAAAGTTACGAGTACTTCGAAGGTCTCACGGAAACGAATCAAGTCGTTCTGCTTCAAGAATGGAAAGACGCTGAATGCCTCCAAGATCACTACCAATCTCAACATATGGAAAAATTCTTGTCTAAACTTGGCTCATTACTTGAACGTGAAGTTACTACCCGCAGTTACGTCACTCAGGAAGATAGTGATTTACGTCGGGCCAAAGCCAACCAAATTAAGAAGGACAGTGAACGAAAGTCGAGCCAAACGCTGCATTAATTACTCTGCGTAAACAGAATTGCGGAGTCGACTATGTTCTATATTCTCAAAGACAGTCACAAAGAACCCACATCCGCAGAGGAATCAAAAACACTCCTTCGATGGCGCAAATCGACCTTTTGGGTAATGATGATTGGGTATATTGGCTATTATCTCTGTCGAGCCAACCTATCTGCTGCATTTCCACTTCTTGAACAAGAATTCAACTATTCCAATACACAACTTGGCCTTATTGCCTCATTGTCTGAAATAGCGTATGCCATCGGAAAATTCATTAATGGGCCATTGGCTGACCGACTTGGTGGTCGCCGTATTTTCTTAATCGGTATGGCAGGCGCAATATTTTGGAATTTAGTCTTCTCAATCTCCGGCAGTCTCAGCTCATTCATTTTTACTTGGTGCTGTTGCCGATATTTTCTGTCAATGGGTTGGGGAGGGCTCGCGAAAACAATTGGAAACTGGTACTCAAGCGATCGTAACGGAAGAGTAATGGGTTTGATAAGCATATCGTTCCAATTTGGGGGGGCGATTGCGACACTTTTTGCAGGTTTCCTTGTCGCAAAAGGAGTCGGTTGGCAAGGAGTTTTTGTCTATCCGGCGCTTGTTTTATTAGTGATTTTTCTGTGGGCGAGCTTGGCATCGCGGAATAAACCAAGCGACATTGTGCCAGATGCGGTGGTGGCTGAAGGGAAAATGGGCAAAAAGCAGCTCGCTGATTATGGTAACGATGACCCACCAATCTCAACAATCATTCAAACACTTTTTAAAATGCCAGTTTACAGGCAGTTACTTGTCTTCAGCTTTCTTACAACCTTGCTCCGATCAGTTTTCCTCTTTTGGACTCCCAAGTTTCTTTTTGATATTGGCTTAGGAGCCAGTAACGCAATAATCCGTTCAGCTATTCTTCCATTTTTAGGGATATTAGGCACATTTTTCATAGGTTGGTATACCGATCACTTTGCACGCAACGGCGATCGCGCAAGAATGATGTGGATGATGCTAGCTTTGCTTGTCGTATGCCTCTTATGTATTTCTTCGCTTGCGGACGCCGACCGACCTAACTATAACCTTATTTTACTTGCGCTCGGCGGGAGCGGTTTTTTCCTCCTGGGCCCCTACTCAATGAGTTCTGGCGCCCTTACCTTAGATATAGCTGGTGCGCAGGGGGCCGGATCTTGCACAGGAATAATTGACGGAATGGGGTACATTGGTGGTGCAATAGCGGCATTTGCGGCAGGAGCCCTCTCGGATCAACTTGGGTGGTCGCAAGTTTTTCTTATCCTAGCAAGTTTTGCCTTTATTGCTACCTTAAGTGCCTATGGGATGAGCCGAAGCTTTCAAAAAATAACTAAAATTGAAACTCCTCAATCTGAATAAGTCCAAACGGCAAATAAAAAAATATGTGTTTTGAGGGCAGGCTGCTAATTTAGAGCGTGTCAGTATCTAATTTTTCAAAATATTTAT
>PAEL01000123.1 GCA_002700775.1 Gammaproteobacteria bacterium
GAAAAAATTCTTAACGAGAGTTTAGCGATAATGGGGAAGGAAGCGAATATTTATTCGAGGCAAACGATATGATCGTTTGCAATCATACGTATTGATAATCATTCTCATTTGCGATAACCTTAATTTAGGTATCTCCGCAATTGGGTAGCAGGATAACGCACTGATCCATAATACCTTTTGATTACAACTGTGCTTCATTTTCTTAGATGTGGCTGCAAGGCCAACTGAGGGACGGGTTACCAATTTTTATATATTAGGAATAAGAGGATAAAAAGATGAACTTAAAGACGGTTGTCTCGTTTGTATTAGGTTTTTTTTGGTTATTTATGGGGTCGGTTTTTGCGGCTGAAGTAAATGTTTATTCTGCGCGCGGGGAAGATTTGATTAAACCGGCTCTCGATCAGTTTACTCGAGACACAGGAATAACTGTAAATCTTATCACCGAGAATGCGAGCGCTTTGATACGACGAATCGAAAGTGAAGGAGTTAACTCTCCAGCAGATGTGTTGCTAACAGTAGATGCGGGCAGGTTGTATCGGGCAAAAGAGGCGGATATTTTTCAGTCAATTGACTCGGAAATATTAAAGTCCCGTATACCGGTTGCGTACAGAGATATTGATGACAAGTGGTTTGGTCTGTCTCTTCGATCTAGAGTAATTATGTACGACAAGTCTAGAGTTGACGCCAGTGAGCTCTCGAGTTACGAAGACTTAGCTAATCCCAAGTGGCGAAACGAAATTTGCATACGTTCGTCAAGCAATATATACAATCAATCGTTGCTAGCCTCGCTTATAGCTCATGTTGGAGCCGGCGCTGCGGAAGAATGGGCCCAAGGACTCGTTGCGAATTTTGCACGAAGCCCGCAAGGTGGAGATCGAGATCAAATAAGGGCCGCGATTGCAGGCCAGTGCAAGTTAGCTGTTTCAAATACTTATTACCTTGCTGGAATGCTTATTTCTGATGTTGAGGCAGATGTGGAAGTCGCTAAACAGGTTGGTGTTTTCTTTCCAAATCAGGCTGGTAACAATGAGTCTGAGCGTCGAGGGGCTCATATGAACGTGAGTGGTGCCGGTGTGGTGAAAACAGCGCCCAATAAAGCGGAAGCAATACAATTGCTCGAGTTTTTGACTGGTGATTTTGCGCAAAAGTTTTATTCTGAGGTCAACAATGAATATTCTGTGCGAAGTGATATCCCGGTGAGTGATGTCCTGAGAGGATTTGGTGATTTTAAGGCAGACAGCCTGAATCTTGATACTTTGGGGCGCAACAATGAGTCGGCCGTGCGCATGGCAGACCGCGCGGGATGGCGTTAATGTTCTAATGGCTTGCGTTAAATGCGTGCTTTGTTTGGATTGTTTCTGATGAGATAATCTGAGTAATGAAAATTTCTAACTCAAGTAGTGAGCCAGCTAAGATTATTGGAAGGGCNCACAAGGCGTTGACCTCGCAGGCGAGTCTCTGGTCTATCTCTGTCTGGTTGTTGTCTCTTATAATCGCTTTGCCGATCATCGTAGTCTTCGCCTCTATTTTTCTTCCGAGTGAAGATGTTTGGCAGCATCTGATTGATACGGTTCTTGGTGTTTACATCTCCAACTCTCTGTTGTTGATGACCGGGGTAAGCGCCGGGGTGTTGTTGATTGGCATTCTCCCGGCTTGGCTTGTAACGTTTTATCGCTTCCCAGGCCGATCCATCCTGGAGTGGGCTCTCCTTATGCCCCTCGCTATTCCAGCCTACATAATAGCTTATACATATACTGGCCTCCTTGACGTTGCCGGACCGTTGCAGAGTTTGCTCAGAGAAGGTTTTGACATGCGATATGGCGATTATTGGTTTCCTGAGGTGAGATCTTTGCCTGGTGCAATAGTGATGTTGTCACTTGTTTTTTACCCATATGTGTATCTTTTGGCACGCGCTGCTTTTTTAGAACAATCTGCAGCGGCCCTAGAGGCTGCACGGAGCCTTGGTTGCAGTCAGTTGAAGGCTTTTACTCAAGTTGGATTACCCCTCGCTCGGCCTGCGATAGTGGTCGGGCTCAGTATAGCTCTGATGGAGACTTTGGCGGATTACGGCACCGTACAGTATTTTGGGATACCGACATTTACCACCGGTATTTACAGAACTTTTAACGGTCTGGGTAGTAGCATCGGAGCAACTCAGCTAGCAGCCCTTTTAATGATTTTTATTTTAAGTTTACTTTTACTCGAGGGGTATTCTCGGCGTAAGTCAGCAGTTTTTGAGACTGGTTATCGCCGACTCGCGTCGAGAGAGAGGCTTCTAGGTAGTCGACTAGTCATTTGCTATTTTGTGTGTGTTGCCCCTGTACTTCTTGGTTTTGTCATTCCATTTACGCAGTTGGTAGTTTGGGCCTTGGTTACATTTGAAAATATATTCAATGCAAGTTTCTTTCAATTGGCTTTGAACAGCTTAATCTTGGCTTTTTTGACTGCATTTTTTGCACTTATGCTGGCTCTCTTTGTTACTTATGCTAAGAGGTTGTATGGCGGTTTCTTAAATGAAGCGTCCATTAAAGTTTTGTCACTTGGGTACGCAATTCCTGGTGTGGTAATCGGTCTAGGAGTGCTCATTCCATTTGCGTGGTTAGATAATCAAATTAGTGCATATACCTTGAAAAGTTTTAATTTCAATATGGGATTGGTTTTAAGCGGCTCTATATTTATCTTGATTTTCGCTTATCTCGTTCGGTTTCTGCCTATCGCTATAAATTCTGTCGATTCTGGACTCGCAAAAATCAAACCCTCCATGGATGAGGCGGGTCGGAGTATGGGTCGATCTCCTCTAACTATGCTTCGCAGGGTTCATATTCCGATACTTAGAGGGTCTCTTTTGACCGCGGTATTGCTAGTTTTTGTTGATGTCTTAAAGGAGTTGCCGGCTACATTACTGCTCAGGCCTTTCAATTTTAATACATTGGCTGTTCGAACTTATGAGCTAGCCAATGAAGAGCGCTTAGCGGAAGCAGCGGTTCCGGCTCTTACAATCGTGTTAGTAAGTATTATTCCTGTTATTCTCTTAAGTAAATCAATGGCTAGATCTGATTATAAAAATGACGAAATCACTAGAACTTAGGGAAGTCTGTGTGCATTTAGGTGGAAACCCTATTGTGAATGCGGTTTCTTTTGGGCTTCATCAGGGCGCTATCGGATGCCTTCTCGGTGCGAGCGGTTGTGGGAAGACAACCCTTCTTCGAGCAGTAGCTGGTTTTGAGCCCCTAACCGGCGGAGAAATTTCTCTTAGGGGTGCTGTTGTCAGCGATCCGAGAGGGATGCTTGCCATTGAAAAAAGGCGTGTGGGGATGGTGTTCCAAGATCATTCTCTTTTTCCTCATTTGACTGTCTCGCAGAATATTGGTTTTGGGCTGGAGGGTTGGGCAAAATCCGCAAGTGTCAGAAGAATTGAGGAAATCGCGAGCCTTTTAGAGATTGACGATTACCTTTTTGAATACCCACATAGGATGTCTGGGGGACAACAGCAACGTGTCGCTATTGCTAGAGCCATGGCCCCTCGGCCGGATGTTTTGCTTCTAGACGAGCCGTTTTCAAGTCTCGATGTTGAATTGAGGGAGCAGCTTGCGCGTGAAATCAGAAGTGTTTTGAAGACAGAGGGAATAACCGCTGTATTAGTTAGTCATAACCAATTTGAAGCGTTTGCAATGGCTGATGAAGTTGGAGTCTTGAAAGAGGGACGGTTGCTCCAATGGGACACCCCCTTTAATCTCTACCACACACCAGCATCACTAGAGGTAGCTGATTTTGTTGGAGAAGGTGTTTTGATAAAGGGGACTGTGCGAAATAATCATGTCGTGGAGACCGAATTAGGACAGATTGATACAAGGGAGATCGAAAATTTTCGCTTGCCTGGGACCGAACGAATTTCGCTTCTCTTAAGGCCGGACGATGTTTTTCATGATGATGATAGTTTAGTGAAAGCAAAAATTGTGGACAAGGCATTCAGGGGAGCTGTATTTCTTTATACCCTCGAGCTGGAGAGTGGGACTCGTGTTTTGAGCCTGGCGCCGAGCCATCATGACCACGGTATTGGTGAGCCGATGGGGATTCGTCTCGATATAGAGCATTTGGTTGCTTTTCCATCAAACTGAACAAGGACTTATGAAATTAAGCGAAACTGTGCCTAAAAATACATTTAATTGTTTAAAGTTTGCGCATTTTGCTGCGTAACTCTGCTTGAGAGAAATGTTCGCAGATTACTAATAAGTTCCTTGCCAATGTGGAACAGATCTATATTAAATGATGTTTCGTTTAGTAAAGGGTGGAATTTTTAATCATTTAAAGGTTCAATAGCTTTCCGGCGGTCCTTGCCGGTCTGATTTTTAACGGAGATGAAAAATGCGTCACTTTTACAGAAAAAATGCGCCCGTATTGTCCTCTATTCTTGCTTCACTACTCTTATTTGTGGGGGGATTTGCTATGGGTGTGGAAGAAGGCGACAAAGCGCCTGATTTTAGTCTGCAGAGTTCAGATGGAAAAACTTATTCTTTATCGGAGTTTATTGGGGTAAGGCCGGTTGTGATTGCTTTCTTTCCGAAAGCTTTTACTGGTGGCTGAACCATGCAATGCAAAGCGCTGCGTGACAGTGCTAGAGAAATACAAAGCTTCGATGTTGCCTACTTTATGGCTAGTGTTGACACGTTGGAAGAAAATACCGCATTTGCTGAGGAACATCAGGCTGGATTTCCAATTCTCTCCGACCCAGAGAAGAGAATGACGAAAGACTATGGCGTTTTGATGGCAGCCGGTTTCGCCAGGCGTTGGACCTATTATATAGACGTGGACGGCACGATTCTCAAGATCGACAAGGAAACTAAGCCTGCCACTGCCGGCAGAGATCTAACGAGGACTATGGAGGAGCTTGGATTCCCAAGGATATAGGTTATCTTATATAGAAAAAGGACCCTCAGGGTCCTTTTTTTTGACCAATACTTATACACCTTGCGATATAGTTTGGAAGTAACGTTTTACTTGGATAAACAACAGCTAGTCATAAAGTATCTCTTCCGTGTTGTTAGTACCTTGTCGCTATGACAAAATGCCTTTCGTTCAAATTTGGAGGCTGTTATGAAAAAGTCGGGGGTTTTTGCGATTGCGGGGATTTCGATATGCACTTTCTTTTATTTAGTTTATCTCGCGATAGATTTTGAGGCGCCCTCGCAAACAACTACGATTACCCTGCCGATACCTGATCCGGCTGTCGCTGAGCCATCGAGTGAACGCCCTGAATTTGTGATCTCAAGTCCGGCAGCGAGAGCACAACCTGCTTCCATTGCTCCACCGGCTGAAGAGGTTTCGATGGAAGACTCTGTGGAAGAGTCCGTAGCAATCGAAATTCAGTTGCCTCGACTAAACGATAGTGATGAATTTGTATTGTCTCGTCTAGCCGACTTCAATGGCGGGAAGCTACTTCTCACCTTTTTGGTCGACGACCAGATTATTCGCAAGGCAGTGACATTTATTGAGAATCTGACACGCGGAGAAATTCCTCAAAGCGGTCTTCCCTATAAAGCGATCGGTAGTGAAATTATCGTCACGGAAATTGACAGGGACTTTTACCGAATGGAGGAGGCTAGTTTTACTCGTTTCGACAAAATTGTTGATACTTTGATCGGGTTTGATGAACCGGAATTGATTGCGCTTTACCGGCTCTTCAGTCCATTGATGAGGAGAGCTTATTCAGAGCTTGGGTATAGCGAAGACGCATTTGATGGGGCAGTCCTTGATGCAATTTCAAGAATAGTTGCGGTGAATGCACAAGAATTGCCGCTTCAATTAGTCAAGCCATCTGTAATGTACTTATATGCTGATTCGCGCATCGAAGATTTACCAGATCTTGATAAACTTCTTATTCGTCTCGGGCCGAAAAATGTATTGCAGCTCCAAAGCAAATTAAAATCGATCGAAGCTCAGTTATAAAAATTTCTCTTCAGGACGGGTTTTTACATGAAAGATTATGTGTCGGCTTTAGTTGATGTCGTTTGGCTGAATTCTCATATTAATGACCCAAATCTGATTATTCTTGATGCCTCAGCCAAACCCGTCGTATCTGGATTTGTATCTGTTAACGGCTCAACTGGGACGCACATTATTATACCGGGAGCTAGATTTTTTGATTTAGAAAATCGCTTTTGTGATTTGAAAACCGATCTTCCGCATATGATGCCAACAGCCAGTCAATTCGAAAAAGAATTCAGGTCTCTTGGAATCAATGAAAACTCAATAATCGTGATCTATGATGATGTCGGTGTTTACTCAAGCCCGCGAGCATGGTGGATGATTCGAGCAATGGGGCATGAACGTGTTGCAGTTCTTGACGGTGGATTACCTGCTTGGTTAGAAGCGGGCCTGACAGTCACTGAAATAAATGAAACACTCCAGGTGGAAGCGGAAAATCAAAGTGGAAGTTTTGTTGCGCGGGAGCAAGTGGGGTTTTTTGTTAACGCGGATGTAGTCTCAGAAACCCTTTGTGATCAGAGGGAATGCTGTGTTGTTGACGCTCGTTCGTCCGATAGGTTTTACGCAAAGGCGCCAGAGCCGAGAGCAGGAGTAAGAAGTGGGCATATTCCGGGCTCGAAGAATTTACCATTTACTGTAGTGTTGAAAAACGGATATATGCAAGATTCTAAAATTTTGAGAGAGATTTTTGAAGATTTTACGAATCTGGATAATAAAATCATATTCACATGTGGGTCAGGACTGACGGCCTGTGTTCTACTTTTTGGTGCATATCTCGCAGGATTAAGAAGTCTAACCATATATGATGGGTCTTGGGCCGATTGGGGTGCGGATCTAAATCGAGAAGTTAGTATTGAATAACAAGTTTTCACGAGTCACATTATATTAGTGGTTTTGGAGACAGCTTTTTTGAATAAACTGTTCTTTATTTAAAAGTGAATAATGTTTGAGACAACGCCAAGGAATTGTATGGAAGGGTTCGACAGAATCGTCGTGATTGCGCTTTATCGTTTTGCTGAGTTCCCTGATTTCCGTGACTTTAGAGAGCCACTGTACGATGTTATGGTTAACAACGAGGTTCGTGGAACTTTGTTGCTTGCTAGTGAGGGGATAAACGGGACCATTGCGGGCTCGCGTTTAGGAATTGATAAAGTGATCGAATGGCTTGCTCTTGATGCTCGCTTTAGGTCTCTCGAAAAAAAGGAATCTTATGCAGAGTCAAACCCTTTTTATCGGACCAAAGTAAAAATAAAAAGAGAAATTGTTACGATGGGGGTTAATGACATAGACCCCCGTCATATTTCGGGGACTTATGTTGATCCTAAGGATTGGAACGAGTTAATCGATGACCCTGAAATGCTGCTACTCGATACGCGCAATCAATACGAAGTAGAGATTGGGAGCTTCCAAGGATCAACTAATCCAGAAACTGAATCTTTTCGCGAATTTCCCAGTTACGTTTTGAAAAATCTTGATCCTAACAAACATAAAAAGATCGCGATGTTTTGTACTGGTGGTATCCGTTGCGAAAAATCGACAGCCTATCTTAAGCAACAGGGATTTGAGGAGGTTTACCACTTGAAAGGTGGAATCTTAAAGTATTTGGAGGATGTGCCTGAAGAGGAGAGTAAATGGAAAGGCGAGTGCTTTGTTTTTGACAATAGGGTAACTGTCAATCATAAGTTGGAACAGGGAAATTACGATCAATGTCACGCGTGCAGAATGCCAATCACTGAATCTGATAAACAAAAGAATGAATACCGAAGCGGTGTAAGCTGCCATTATTGTTTTGCAAAGAGTAGCGCAGCACAATTAGACCGGTACGCTGAGCGTGAACATCAAGTGCGTTTAGCGGAATTGCGCGGTGAGGCTCACATAGGCCACGCTGTGGAAGGGATTATAACGTCGCGCAAATCAGAAAAAATTCAGTTTAAGAACCACCAGCGCGGTTATTTAAAAAGGAAAAGAGAGGGTTAACAGGCGTGACAAACTTGGACACGAATTTTCAATTGAGTCCTTTTGGGGATTTTCTTGGGATTGAACAGGTCTCGAGTGACGATACTAAGTCCCTATGTAGGATGAGCCTTAGCTCGTCTCACTTTAATGCTGGTGGACGGGTGCATGGAGGAGTGCTGTCTTCACTAGCAGACACGGCAGCTGGTCTTGTCGTGCGTGTGTATCGCCCGGAACATTCGGTATCGGCGACTACCGACTTAAGCATAGCGTTTATTAGAAGCCCTCTTAAGTCGCACGTGAGTGCAAAAGCGACCCTGCTGCACGCTGGAAAAAGGCTTTGTCGTGTAGAGGTTATTATCGTCGATGGTGACACGACTGACTTTGAAGATGCTCGTTTGGTTGCTCGCGCCACCGCTACTTTTATTATCAATTAACTAATTATTAGAAGCGGTAAGTTGGTCAAGAGCGCTCTCGACATGAGCAAAAATGCTCGAGCTTCCGTCCTTGTGCATTAAAATTATGTCATAAGGAGAAAACCGCTGGCCTATTTCCATTCCTGGGCTACCCAGTGGCATTCCGGGAACCGCTAAACCTAATGTGTTTTCTGGTGGTGCTGATAGGAAAGCCTCGATAAATTTAGCTGGGATATGACCTTCAAATATATATCCTTCCTTGCTAACGGCGGTGTGACAAGATTGCCACTTGGGTAGTACCCCCAATTTTTTTTTGACTGAGTTTAGGTCTTTAGGATGCGAAATCGTAGAGGTGAAGCCATGATTATCCATATGTTCAATCCATCCGACACAACAGCCGCATGTGATCTCTTTGTGGACTTCGAGGGTGTGACTGGCACTGGGCTCGGCAGACACATGACTCAACCAATTCGTTAAAAAAAATACGCTCAGGAATGTTTTTATATAAGGCTGAGATCTAAAGTTCCATTGTTTCATTGTAAGATCCTTGAAAGAGTCTTCGTCAGTGATATTGATAACAGGGTTAAAAGCTTTCGAATCGAACTTAAAAATTGCACAGCGCTCGGGTATGGAGTGCTTGATTGCATACCCTCGTTAACATACCATCATCAACGTTTTTTTTCCCAGCTTTTCCTTTTGATTCGGTCTCACGGCATTTTTATGATCTTACAGAAAATCCACTATAACTCGCAAACATTTGGTGAACTATTAAGAATCGCTCTGCCGATGATGGTTTCTCAGGGTACTTTTGCGATCATGATTTTTACGGATCGCTATTTTATGTCTCAAATTGACCCAACTCATATGGCGGCAGCTCTAGGTGGCGGTGTCGCTTTTTTCTTTAGCTTTTGTTTTTTTTCCGGCTTATT
>PAEL01000124.1 GCA_002700775.1 Gammaproteobacteria bacterium
GACGAAACACCATTTGTTGGAAAATTTGTAAAATCTATATCTGTAACTGAGTGAGCTAGAGTAACACTTCCTGTATTACCTGCTGATAAATCAATTGCTAAAGTTGTTCCAGAAGATACTGCTACATCAGTTTCTGCATAATCTTTTAAAACTGCTTTTTGTAATTCTTGATCATTAATATCAAGAGCAGAAGTTGGATTTGCAAACTCATCTAATCTATTTGATGTTGTTGCTTTGGTGTCTGCGTAAGCTTTTACCGATTGTTGTGAAGGCATATGAGTAGCAGAGTTAGAATCCATAGCGTCTTCATCTTTAATTAGATAACCTCTAATTTGAGTAGGAACTATATAACCTTCTGTTCCTCCGTCTGATATAGGAATTTTGTCTGTGTCAGCTAAAGTAATACTTGACTTATCAGTCATACCGTCAATATTAATTACTGCTTCTACTCCACCCCACTCTAATCCATTAGCACCAGAATTTACTTTAACAACTTGTCCAGCTGATCCTATAGATGAGAGTCCAGTTCCTCCGTGTGTGTAAGGAACAGTATCACCAGATACAAATTCTGACAATCCATCAGCATCTCCTGCTGAATCAAACGTTGCTTTTACTGGTGTTTTGTCTGCCATTAATTTAACCTTGTCTTTATATTACTTGCTGTTCCATTTGTTTTTACAAAAGGAAGTATAACATCATTATCTTGAGATATTAGACTAATATCACTTGAAGTTCCATTGGCTTTAGTAAAAGCCAGCGTTCTATCCACATCAAACCTTACGTCTTTTGCAGGTCTTAAATCAAAAAAATCAGATATTTGTTGAAATGCCATATTACCACTTAGTTTTGTTGGCCCAATAAGCTGCTGACATTTTTCCTTTTTTAATATTTTTAGCATGTCTAGCTTTAAAAGACTTACGTCTAGCTTTGTCTTTAGCTGATTTAGGACTTTTACCAGCACCACTAACACCTTGTTGTCCAAACCTAATTAGTTTAAGTTGATGACCTTCTTGTGCTAATACCATATGTGATTTAGTTTTATGACCAGGAGTTCTTTTAGGTTTATTTACTCCTTTAAGATTATGTTTTTTTAATAAATTTTTTTTTCTTGCTTCGTGTGCCATTGTTCTCCTTAATGCACTTCTCTTAATCTTAACACAACATTTCCTTGTCCTGGTGACGTTAACTGTATGCCATATTGTTTTATAATTGTTTGATAAGTGTCGTATGAACCTGCATTTGCGTTTTCATAACCATTTAAAAATTGAATAACATTTTCTTGGTTTGCAGCAGTTTGCAAATTATCTATTAATGTAGCACCAGTTAAAGACTGCCCTTGTGCATTAGCGTCTTCATCTGTTACATCAAGTATTAAATCCCACTCTTTAACTGCTTCTGTAGGTGTAGCTCTTGCTGATACTGCTCTAACAACAGGTGTTACAGAGCTATTTGTTGTAATTAATTTAACTTTTAATTGCAAGTTATTAAATTTTACTGATGAAGAATTAGTAGATATTTCATATGTCTTACTTGTTCCACCAGTTGTATCAAAAGCTGAACCTGCTAATGTCCAAGTTCCGTCTTGATCATTTTGATAATACACTTCTACAGAAGTATTAGCAGGTAGAGGTTCAGTAGATATTCTTACAGACATTAAAGTTTTTTGGTCTGCTATTTGAAAATCATGCACAGGGGACATTAACTCCCCAGAAGAAGCATAAGTACTTGCAACCCTATAAGAACCAGCAGAACTAGATTCTTTATCTTGTGTAACAAATATTCTACCTAAGAAATCGGTAACACTATTTGGCTCATCAACAGAAGTAAATTCTGGTCCTCCAAATACTGCACCAGTCAGTAAGTCTATTGTAAATAATGTCCAAGTATTAGAACTAGAGCCTGTAGGTGCTAAAAAGAAAGTTCTATCCATTCTTGCAGCTTCAGTAGATAATATTGGTTTAGCATCAGTAAAGTCTTCATCTTGACGCAGTAAACCAAAAGAACCTAATTCAGTTCCTTTTGCATAATAAATTACTCTTTCTCCCACTCCAGTAGTGGTAGAAGTTCCACCCATAAATAAAACGCCTGCAGCATACCAGATACAATCTACTGTAAAACCAGATAAACGACCTACTTCTACTCCATATCCTGTGCCTAATTGATTAGAGGGTTTAACTCTATACAATATGCTTTCACCTTGTTTAGTTCTTACACAAATAAATAATTCATCATCGCCTCTTGCGACAATTCCTTGATTACTGTAAGCATCTAAAGTTGATTCATGAGTTTCAAATACTGTTTTTTGACTACCTAAAGCTCCAGCAGATACAGAGTATTCAATTACTTTTAAAGTATCTGTTTCTAAATGAATTACGAATAATTTATTTCCTACTTTAACTAAAGGTCTATCGTGCACACTAGTAATGTCACTGTTTACAAACAATGTTTCGCTAGCTGCAGCAGTTGAATCATCATTAATAGAAAATCTATATACGTCGTCAGTGTTTCCTACTGGTATGTAGGCGTACTTACCGTCTCCGTCTCCACGAACACCAAATATTTTATCGTCAGTCAAAGCAGAAGTATCATTTGATGTCCAAGTAGTGTTTGCTAAGTTTCCTGAATAAACAGAATATGTGTCATCTTGATGAGAGAAAAACACAAGTTTATCATTAGCTTTAATTAACGTACCTTTTTGTGAAATCCCACTAGCTTCTACTGTGTTAGCTAATCTAATACTTCCTGGAGTATGTAAAGCATCTATTTTATAACTTAAGTCATACATATTTGATTGTTCAGGGTTCCATTTTTTTTGACCTTCACCACCAGACCAATCAGTGCTTTCCCACACTAAAGAATCTGGATTTAAATCTAAAGTCATATTTGAAGATTGTGTTATTTGTGAATTTTGTGCGGTTAAAGAAACAGATTTAGCAACATAGTGGGAGTCAACGGCATTACTAGCTAGTCTATATTTATAACTACCGAGTTGTACATGAAAATAACCATCAATCACGGTACGACCTTTGGCGACGTGTCTGCCTACTTGTTAATACAAATCTTTCTTCTTCTTTAAGTCTCATATTTTCCTCTTTACGAGAACGCATATATTCACTTAAAAACCACCTAGAATCAGAACTCTCTTGTCCTGGTTGAGTTACTTGTCTTCCGTCTTTTGAGTCAAATGTACTTGAAGGAACTGTAGATCCCATAAGTTTAAAGACTGCACCTAACACAACTAACTCCACTTGCCTATCTAATAAATCTGTTGTTGCTGCTACTTTCTTTTTAAATGTGTAATAAAATGTATCGCCGTGAGAAAGTTCACCATAGTCCCACATTGTTATACCTATGCCATTAGCAAAGCCAGAAGTGTGCATATGTTTTGTCATTTTCCAAGTATTAATTACCCATGGTTCATCACTACCTAAAGAACCAGAACGAGGATAGTAAACAGATAATATTTCTTTAAGGCCTGTATCAGCAGTCGTGTAGTAATAACTATCTTTATTAGCAGTAGCACTACCAGTAGAAAAAACATAAACTTCTGGATACAACTCTTCAATTATTGCAGCAACTGCATTATCAATTTTAGATAATGTAAATTTAGGATTTTTTTCTATTGCAGTTAAATCAGTTACTGTTGCAGCAGTTGTTCCGTTCCAAGCCCTAGCTACTGTAAATCTATTATTATCTACAGAAACATTTTTAATATAAGCTTGTTCACCTGTATTGAATTCTACAATATCTCCAACTCCCCAGTTAGAAATATTTGACACAGTTATAACTGTATCTGTTGCTGAAACATTTCCGTCTTGATTTAAGAAATCAGTAAAAGGTCTTTTAATATAATCAGAGCCATAAAGATAGTCTTTTACACGTTGCTGAACAACGGCTGCACTAGCCATTCTTCTTACTACTATCTACTATGTTGGCTCTTCTTTTAACCACTTCTACTATCCAATCGTATACCTCTTGTGCTGATGCCGTCCATATCCTAGGACCAAGCTTATCTTTACCACACCAATCCACGCAACCTATTTTACTTTTCACAGGGCATGCACAACCAGGTATACCGTCTCTCAGTGGATTCGGTCTAGTCATATTGCTTGCATTCTTAACATAGTCTTCAAATAGACGAGTTGCAAGTATATGAATTACTTTTCCTTTATCTGTTTTAGGAGTGTTCCTTATAACAGGAGGTTGTTCTGCAACTTTAGAATACACTTTCATTTGAGCTAATTCTTCTTCTTTAGTTAAAGGTGAATCTGCATCAATAAGTTGAGTAACTTCACCACTTGCATCTCTATGAACACGAACTTTTTTTTGGAAAACACCGTCGCCTAATTCTTCGTCTCCTAAATCAGAAGCTTTAGGTTTCAGGTGTTTATCCAATTTAAAAGAGTCTTCCATTAATTTGGAAGCATCTTTTAATTCAAATTGTTTTGTCTTTTTATTTGCTTTACTAGACACCAGTCATTGTCCTACTTGTAGTTGCTTTTGTTCCGAATTTTCCAGCTTCACCTTGAAAACTTTTTCTTATTTTCATTTCATAAGCTGCATCATATTCAGACCAATCGTCCCACAAAGTAGAAAAAATAGGTGATCCGTCCTCATTTACACAGAAGATAAATCCTTTTCTTTCATACTTCTTTAAACCGATTTGGTCTTGAGGTTCTCCAGCTACACCATTGTTAACAGTTTGTTCCCAAGGTAATTGAACTACATTTCCAGTTACCATACCATCAGGATCAACTTGTAGTGCTTTCATAGTTTTCATATTCTTGAAAGGCACCTTTCTACCGTCAGGATATTTACCTTGTGCGGTAAATTTTAGAACTTGACTTTTAAACTTTTTAGTTTTTACATAGCCATCGTCTTTTTTCTTTTCCTGGACGTATGCTTCATTAACATCAGGAGTACTTGGGTCATCAGCTATAAATTGACCTTTGTCATTTTTAGCTCTTGTTTTTTTCTCTCCAGCCATATTTCTCCTTTGTCGTGTGTGTTGATAGGAACACACGACAATAAAATTTTCTGCCTATCCAGACTTAAAACGCTTAAGCGTCTGTTGTGACTTCCACACCAGCACTGTCTACGATTTCTCCAACGCCATACATAGATGACACTACGACAACGAAACCACGAATTGGAGCCCAACGCATGATTTCTGTTTTTGCAGGCCATTTTTGTACCATACCGAGAGCATAATCTTTTGAGAATATACCTCCAGCACGGTCAGCAGCAGAGTTTGCAGTAGGAACGTTTGTTGATTGATATAAGTCAATCCCCATAAAGCTACCAAAATATCCAGTATCTTCGTTTGTTCCAATTTCTCCAGCACCAGATCTAACACCGCCACCAGTAAAGATTCCTGAAGAGGAACCTTCAACGGCAGTTCTTAAGTCAGCAATTTGAACTGGGTGTAATACACCAACATAAGGCCCAGGAGCATTAGCTGCTTCTAGGGTATAAATTGCTGAGAATAAGTTAGCGAGTGATAGATTAGAACCAGAAGTACCGACTGCGGTACCGAATCCAGCTAACAAAGCACAGATGTCAACGTCAATCTTTTGAGCTACTGCGTTACCCATTTGTCTCATTTGAGCACCACGAGTTGCCGCAATAGAAGATACGTCTAATACGTCTGTAATTGTAGCCATGATTCCGACCTCAGAAGCAGTAAGAGTAGCTTTAGATGATGAGAGTGCTGTGTTAGCAAGCTCTGCACCTTCTGAAACTGCAGCAGCTGATTCAGCATCAGCTATTGGGATATCTACTGCTTTAGACGGTTGTCCTGACAAATCGTACATTGCTAGAAGTGGAGGAGTTACAACGGCAGCTTGTAGTGCGTCTAAAATATCATCGTTAATGATTGCAGAATAAACTACATCATTATACGTAGTGGTATTTGTATCGTTACTTGTAAAGTCGACCATTTATAAACACCAGTCCTTTCTTCTAATAATTTACTATTACTTATTGATTGAGACTGTCGCCTAAAACGTTGTCTTCCCTTAACTGTACACGACCTTGTATCAAAGCCTCATGTGCAGCCGTTGGATCAGAATTTTGTAATTTCTTGTATTCTGCTTTTGTCAACTGTTGTGTTTCAGCAGTTCCTATTTGACTTAAATTATCATTAGGTTTCTGAGCTACACTGGACAAATTGTTCATACCAGTATTATTTACTTCCTTCTGAACTTGTGGCTTTAAATCATAAGCATTAACAAACTCTTGAATTGTTTCATTAGTTATTTCTGCTTCTGGATTTGCTTTCACAAACAAATCGGCATGAGTCTCTGAAAAACCGTTAGACCTAAAAGTGTCTCTTGCTTGAAATTGCTTTAACTGCGAATTTACTTCTGCAAATTGACTTTCTAGTTCTTTAGTCTTATCTTGAGACGCTTTTAAAGCTTCTCTTAAATTTGGGATAGATTCGTTTTCTGACAAATCAGCCTCACTTCCTTCATTATATTGTGTCATTAATACTCCTCTTATGACTTACACACTCTTAGAGGGTCTCGAGTGGACTTCTTTACTTAATATAAACTCGAAGCTGATTTTCTAGGTTAAGTTGTTCGAGTAGTAACTTAACAATTTTATTATACACTACGAATATCTCGTTTGCCTTGAAATATAGCACTATTTTTATTTAATGTGAATGGGTCAGTTTCTTGTAATGCTTTATTTTCTTGAAAGATACTAGACATTGCATCAGCTATTTCAATATCAGATATACCAGGAGTTTTCAATCCTAAAGCGGTATTAATTATCGCTTGTTCGCTTAAGTTATATTTCCCAATATCTATGTCTTCTCTGACTCTAGCTATCTGAATTGCTGCTTCTTGTAAACTTGCTGCAATATTTTCTGGAAGGATTTGACCAGGAGTTGCTAAAGCCATTTGTATTGCTTGATCTGCATCAATACCTAACGAAAATTTAGTTCCTTGTTCTTGTATCGACGCAGCTTCGTACAAATCATAAACTTCAGTAGGAGCTTTACCTTCGTAAAAATCTACAATTCCTTGAGCGTCCGTTAATTTAAAATTGACATTTGGATCAGCGTCTATGATTGCTTGAAACGCAGTTAAAAATCCTTTATTTTGTTCAGCACGTTCAAAAATGTCGTATGTTGCTGCTATGTCTTCTATTGTGTATCCTTTTTTAATAGCAGCTTCAACTAATTTTGATGAATCGACTTTTTCGTTATACCTAGTATTTAATCTATTAATTTCTGAATTTAGATTATTCCAATCGGTTACTGCTTGTTCCCAATCATTAGACTGAGAAAATAAAGTATCAATTCCAGGAAATTCATTCTTAAAAGCTTGTATTTTACTAAACTCTTTTAACAACCAACTTTGAGACTTCCCTTCAAGAACGGCTACAAAAAATATATCTAATAAATCTTTGTCGTCTTTTACAAATTCTGGCAACGCTAATTCTTTTGTTCCACCTGCTTGTATTGTTCTAGTAACTATTGTTGAAAAACTATCGTCAGTTCCTATGACTTCAGAAGCAGCACCTCCAAAATACCTTTCGCTGTCATCACTAAAATCAGACCAAGTTATTGAAGTAACACTTGGTGGAACTACACCTTCTCCAAACATAGAATCTAATTCAGCTTTAGATGCTAAGTAGTATATTTTACGTCCAGAATCTAATGTATATTCAATTGCATAAGCGTCACCACTCACACCTGGATAGTTACTTACGGCGTACCAAGTACCTCCTGTATTATATTTACTAGGTTCAAATGGTGCTTGTGCTACACCAGGGTCTTGTTCTGCCCAACCTTGTGTTAGGTATGTTTGCCATACATTATCATCTCCTTCTGGATATGTAACTGTTATTGTTTGTAATGTTCCGTCTGGGTCTCTTTTAAATAATAATTTTTGTTTTTGCACTGGAGCAGAAGGTTTAGTTAATTTCCAACCTTTTGCTGCTGCACTTCGAGCTTCAAAATCATTAGTAATAATGTGTTCATTACCTTGGTCATCATACATTGAAAATGGATAAGTCATACCGCTACCACTACCGCCGCCGCTACCGCCGCCGCTACCGCCGCCACCGCCACCTGGGTCTGCAGGTTGAGAAGTTTTAGTATAACCGTCTATTCTGGCACCTTGTTCTTCTTCTGGAGAGTTAACTATTCTACTATCACCAAAAGCTCTCCATAAAGTTTTAGGGTAACCGCCACTACCACCGCCGCCACCGCTGCCTGGGTCTGCAGGTTCAGAAGGTAAAGTATAACCATCTGCTCTAGCCCTATCTTCTTCTGCTGGATAATTTACTACTCTACTATCTCCAAAAGCTTTCCATAATGTTTTAGGGTAACCGCCACCGCCGCCACCGCTGCCTGGGTCTGCAGGTTCAGAAGGTTTATTGTAACCATCTGCTTTAGCTGCATCTTCTTCACTTTTAGAATTTACTACTCTACTATCGCCGAAAGCTTTCCATAAAGTTTTAGGATATCCAGCCATACCTTGTTCAAATTTTTTACTTTCATCACTACCGCTTTTTTGTGCTTTTTCAAGTGACTTTTGAATTTCTGCTTCTTTATCTGGAGTTTCTCCAAAATCGGGTTTAAATACCATTGTTATGTTCTCCTAAGTAATTTTGCTAAGCCTTCAGAAGTTTGTTCCATTCCATTAACAAAACTATTGCTTCTAGTTCCACTTTCAGTAAACTGAGCAACTTGTGCTGCAGTTTCAGCAGTACCACCAGCCATAGCTTGACTAATAATTATGTCATCTTGTTCTGCAGGTGAAGCAGCTTGTGATGCGTTACTGTAAATATTTAGAAATTGATCTTCTGTAAGTCCTGTTGGCTTATTTTTATATATACCTTTATACCTAGAAGTATTTTTAATTGCATTATATGCAAAAGTATTAAAATCTATTTTTGCATTAGGATTAGCAATTAAATAATCTGTATAATCTTCAGTAACTTTATTCACAAAACTTGGATTATTGTCGAGCAATATTCTCTGAACAAGACTTGTAGCAGAATTTCTTAATTGATTTTTATCATATAGTTCTTCTGGGTTTCCGTAATCTGGTAATTTACCAAATTGCCAGTTTCTACCAGCTAAATGTGCAAGGTCATTAACAACATCTTTTAACTGATAACCTGGTTGTATATTTCCAGTACTGTCCAAATAACTTTGAACACCTCTTAACAATGCGTCATATTGAGGTAATAAATGTGCAACTGCCATATAATTAGCATCTTGAACTCCATTAGCATCAGCTGATAATTCAAAAACTCTATACACTTCTGCAAGAATTGCATTAGCTAATGTCGGTTCACCTGTTTGACTACTTAATAAAAATGGATTTCTCCAAGCAGCAGAACCAGCCGTTCTATTGTAATCCGCTTGTACAGTCAGACTTCTAACAACACTTAAAGCATTTGGAGTGAAAATATTATTTTCATATAATTCTTTCTTATCATCTTGAGTTAATTTATCAGCATTAAAATATTTATTTATAAAACCCATAAATTGGTTGTCATCAAAACCTTGTGATCTATCTATTAAAGTTGAAGTTTGATTCCATAAAAACAGTAACTGTTCATCTGCAGAAACATTTTGAGATTGAGTTTCTCCTACTGCAGCCATTGGCATATTTGGATCATCAAATCCTAATATGCCAAGTTTTTCTTTAAATTTAATAGGAGTAGGGTTAAATTGTGCCATTGCATCTGTTATGGCTTGAGGATTTTGTAAAAGATTATCAACTGTTAATTTATAATTGTCATAAGACTGTATAGTACCACCAGCATTTCTTGCACCCCAGTCTTGAAAATCACCATTACTTCCTTCTGGAAACTGTTTTCTACTTTTATATATTTCAGAAGCTAATTCAAATTGAACATCTATTTGTGACATAAACTGTACAACAGTTTGAACTTGTTCATCAGTTAATCTATCTAAATTTTGTAAATAAGTACCTTTTTCTGCTGCACTAATTACACCAGCTTTAATCATCTTATCAACAATGGTTGGAGCATGAGAAATAGTTCCACTTTCTGTTTCCCAATTTATTTGAAAAAGTCCAAAAGAAGCTTCAAGAATTCCGTTTTGGTCAGCATCTACATTTGAAGCAGTGTATAAATCAGAGTTTGATTCTCCATTAATAACTGCAAGTAAGAAAGGAAGAAAATCGTATTGACCTATTTCATTACCGTCATCGTCATTTATTGTTACTTGTGTTCCTATATAGTCTGAAAAATATTGTTGAGCATAACCTATAATAACTTCTTCAGTGACAGGTTGACTTTGCCCTTCATATACATCGTAATTTAAATCCATTTATTCCTCATCTACTAAACCTAATCCTTCACCAGCATAACCAGCTGATGTTTGGTAATTAAACTCTTGATAATTTGGCTCTATTATATCACTAAAAGGTCCAAGTTCAGAACCTCTACGATAATATCCATCTGTTGGTTTAAAGTGGTCTTCAAAATATAGATATTCTCCTAGACCTGCAGGTAGACTTCCATCTAATCCACCTTCCACAAAAAGCCAACCTAGTACTCTCCCATAAGGGTCTTTGCCGTTTTTAGAATTACCAAATCTTTGATCTGGAATATAATACAAACGTCCTTTTGTTAAATGAACTATTTCTTCTAAAGCAAATTTTTGTCTAAAACCTTCAGAAGAAATAGTTCCATCTGGGTGATTAGTTTCATTTGCCATAATACCAATAGTTCTTAAGCTTGTAGGAATCGGTAAATTTGGGTCTAATCTAATAGTGTCACCGTCAATAACATCGCTAACCATAGAATTTAAAAGTACCGCATCTTTTGGTAAGAGAGCTTCTAATGTATTAATTTCAACATCAAAATTTTCATAAATATTTTTTACAGAGACATTAAATGTAAAAATATCTGGATCAGCACCATCATTAACATTTGGAGGTAATGGAGCTTTCCAATCTAAAGGTCCAGCCCAAGATGCTAAATTATTATTCCATTTAGCGTCCCAAGAAGCTATATTATTATCATTTGGATTGTATGCACTTCTAGCTTCATGTGCCCAATCCATATATGCTCTAGCTAAATGTTCTCTTAGATATTGAAATTCATCACTTTCTTGACCAAAGTCTTCATCTATATATAAAGAAAACAATACTTCAGCAGTTTCTAATATTTCAATATATCTAGATTTATCAAGCGTATCACCCCAGTCTTGAAATCCACCGTTATCAACCCAAGCTCTTTCACCTTGAATATATTGCCTAAAAGATATTTTAGTCCCTCGTGTGTATCCATCTTTATATTGTGTAGTTTCTATATAAGCAGGGGTATTTGTAATAGTTGACTTAACACCTATTAAAGCATTGTTTAATTTAGTTCCATTAACCGTCCCGCCACTGTCTTTAAACATATCTTCTAAACCTAAATTGGTTATCATCCTTTGTGTATCTTCGTCAAAATCACTTAAAGAAAAATAGCTATTTAAAAATTTATCAGATGTGTTATCAGTTTTACTTAAATCTGTACTTACAAAACCTATATTATCAGGTAATACACTTTCTACATATGCGTACGCTTGTTTGTAGTATTCTTCTTCAAAGCCAGGAAATATTTCTTCGCTTGAAACTGCACCACCTTGTGTCATAAAATCGATTGTTCTATCGCTTAATATTTTAGCTGCTTGTTCTTTAATATATTTAGCTGCGTCTAATTGAACATCATAATATTTATGAATAGCGTAACCTAAAACATCGTCACCTTTTCTTGGTGTAATCCAATTTCTTTGAACATAATCTTGATACCTTTCATTTTGGTCTTGATCTGTATAATTATATGCTCTATACACATCGCCATTGNCATACTTGAAAGGGGAATTTTCGTGTTCTGGTAAATGCAAAAATCTTGAACCTTCATCTGTTACTTCATACCCAGCTTGAACTAAAACATATATTGCTGGATTTTCTAAACCAAGATTTAATTTCTCAGCAGTAGAAGATTCCTTATACCACCAATTTCTTAATTCATTATTAACTTGTACTTTTACATTTGGTTCATTAGGGTTTCTTTCGTATAAAGCATAAGTGTCTGGTCTTAACAGTTCTTCTAAATCGCTTTTAAAATAATCAATCCAATTATCAGCAGTATCTAAAAAGTTAGCTTCATAACTTATTCTTGCTGGAATTGTATATCTTGTTAAATCTTTACCCATTAAATTTGAAAGAGCANTCATTTCAGCAGCAGCAGCTTGTTNAGCAATGTCTACATAAATAGGTTCTCCGTCATCAAAATTTCCTATAANTTGTANAATCATATCAAAGTCATTGTAAAAAGTATCTCGTTGGTCTCTTTGTATTCTAGATTTAGTTAATGAGTCATTAAAAGGTTGAGCTTCTAATGNATTGATTTTATTATCCATCATTCCAAATGTAGTTTGAATTCCTTTTCTTGCATAATCTACAACTCCACCACCAACAACAAAATTATACAATGACATTTCTGGGTCATTAATTAACTGATAAGCATCAGGATTAAACATAGTATATGGAAATATAGTTTCTATTATTTTTTTATACTCTTCATTATCAGTATTTTCTGAAATTATTGAAAGAGCTCCAGCAGGAAGTAAACCAAAACCAGGAACAGATACCCAGAAGAAGTTATCACCATTAGGTAAAAATACAAATGGTTCAAAATCTGCTTGTTGTGTACTTAAATCTGCATTAGCTACACGAGATATATATGCACCTCTTCTTAAATTAGGAAACATAGATTGAGCGTTATACGCCATTTTTGTAAAAATATTACTATCTTCAGCAATATCTAAACCTTTTATTTGCATACGTTTACCTAAGTCACCCATATATCGTTTAGTAAAATCTAACCAAGGTTTACCGAAAGGAAAAACTTGTCGTGCAGTTCTACCAANTGGAGTTGTTAAATGATAATTTAACATATATTTATTTACATCATCGATTGCTGCTTTTTGTCCCATTGCTTTAATGTAATCCTCAGTAACATAACCCTGTCTAAACAAATCATAATCAAAAAATGAAGCACCAAACATATCAGCTTGATATGCAGGGTCTAACGCACTAGATGAAGCTTTAAATTTATCTAAAGTTCTACTATCAATTATTTGTTTTCCTTGACTTTCAAACAACTCTCTTAAATTTGATTCTTTATTTTTTGCTGCAGTACGAGCTATAAAACCTTCCCTAAATCTTGCAGGGTCAGCAAATGCACTTTCTAAAAATTTCTTTCCTTTATTACCAAATAAAACTTTAGACATTCTACCGCCAGGTCTACCAGGGACTCCTGGAACTTGCATCTTTGTTAAAATACTTGTTGGAGGAAGTGCTTTAGGATCGTTGCCTCTTTTTACTGCTGCAACTTTTAAAGCGTCCCATAAGGAATCAGCAGTTGAAGCATTAAGATTTACAGCATAATAATGTTTCAAACCTTCATATAAATCCCAAGCATCGTCAGCACTCATACCTTCATAAGCATAAAAATTGTTTATAGGTTTTTTACTTGTACCTACATTTTTAATTACTGAATTACCTCTTATATAATTTGCATCTGGAGTAGCGTACCAAGCTTTGAAGGCTTCTTTATTTCCAGTTGCATAAAATCTAAATCCATAATCATCAAGAAGACCGTTAACATGACCAATCATATACTCAAAATAATTACTATCGCCAGCAACTAAAAATTCATAGTTATCGTTAAATTTCTGTGCAGCGTGTTGACCTCTTTGTTGTAACTTAACTGGTAATTCTTGAATATTTTGTATAGTTCTGGTTTGCCATGCTTCATATTTTTTAGCAAGGTCATCTGATACATCTTGTCCTTTTGATAATTTTCTACTATATCTTCTAACTACATTTGCATCTAACTTACTTCTGTATGATTGTTTTATGTATTCTTTCCAATTACCAAAAGAATTATAAAACATAAGTTCATCAGCATTTGAAATTACACCAGTTGAAGGTTTAGCTACTTTATCTAGTATCCACAAATTGTTTAGCCACTGAGNGNTTCTATATAAATNTGATGCTTCCATAGACCTAAATGNTCTACCGACANGACCTCCATTTGCAGCTTGATTTGCTAATANNAATTCTAAAGGACTNAAAGGAAGCTCGCCTGTTACAAGTTGATTTCTAGATTTAAGAACTCTTTGTACAGTATCATAAGAATCTAGCCAATCTGGACTANTATCTAATCCAGAAAGATCAGTTTTTCTACCTTTGTAATTTAATACTCCGTCTTCAATAACTGCTTNTTGTTTATTTATTACTGGAGCTTCTANNANCTTTGCCTGTGGACCACGACCTATACGTCCTTGTTTTAATAACGCTTCACTGACATCTGNTAATTCACTATCAAAACGTAAGTGCATTTTAAGAACGTCCCAATTAACTACGTATTTATTTTTTCCTACTAACTCTACAACTCCTGGAACCTCAAAAATTTCGTTTGCTAAAGCGGGATTTGCAATTTCTTTTTTAGTTGCTTTTCTTACTCTTCCACTTGAAAGTTTTATTACTTTTTGAGCTTTCCATTTTTCAACTTTTCCCCATTTCAAAGTATTAATTGCTAAATCTTCATACAGTCCTTCAAGAGCTTGCATTATATTATTTTTAGGAGAAGCCGATTGTAATGTTTGTAGTTTTTTAACTTGAAGTGCTGCAGTACGTCTAGCAATTCTGTACTGTTTATTTATATAATTAAAAAACTCACCATTAGGGTCTTTTAATTTTCCTTTTAACACATCACTCTTTAACTCATCAGATAAGTTATCTATTTTTTGATATCGTTCAAGTAATTTTTCATATTTTTTACCTAATACATCATCTGATAATTGAGTGCCTTCTTCAAGCATTTCTTTAATTATTCGAGGAACTTGATTACTTGCATTTTCCTGTATAGAAGCTAAACCTAAATTCTTGTCTAAAGCAACATAATCATCAACTTTTCCTTCTTGTTTTACAGTAGCTTTTCTTTTTAATATACTTTCAATTAAAGATACTTCTTCATCATACATTGCTAATTTAGCTGCTTGCTCTGGTCCAGTTAGACCTACACCAGAAAGATCAGCGTCTTGTTTAATTTTTTCTATTCCTTCTTTTTGTTTATTAATTTGATTAGTTTTTTTATTTAGTGCATTTTCTAATTTTTCAACTGCACCTTTTGAAGCAGTATCATCTAAAAAATTTATTTTTTTCTGAATATCAGCTTGTTCATTTCTTAATTGCTGTACATATTTTTGTAATTTTTCTAAATCTTTGTCTAATTTATTTTGTGCTTTAGCAGCTTGATTTGCTAAATTCTTTCTTTCTGATTTTAATTTTTTTAATTTTGCAACTAATGTTTTACGATTAAAAACTCCATCAATCATTAAATCCTTTGAAACAACAATTTCTGCTGATTCTGGTATTTCCTTTAGAGATTCTTTTAATTTCTTTTCCTGGACTTTAATTTTCTTTTTAATTTTTCCAACTTTTGTAGAATTAGTAGAAATAATTTTTGATTGAGCTTTTAAAACATTTTTTTCAGATTTAGATAATTTATCACTTCTATTCTTTAGTTCTTTTTGAACTTTTTTTGCTCTTGCTATTTCAGAATTAAAGTCATCTATTTTTTTATTTAAAGAAGTAATTACACCTTTAATTCCTTCTGATGTACCGCTTAACTCAAAAGCTTCATCTAATGATGAACTTCTTATAAGAGATTCTTTTGTTACTCTTTGATTAAGACCTGAAACAATTGGTCTTATTTTATTTCCTGTTAACACTTCTAAAGCCGACATCCAATCTGAAGAAAGCATAAGATTTTGTTGTGCTTTTTGAACTTCATCAAGATTTGTTCCCACTCCATTTTCAGCTACATCAGTAAATTGTTTATGAACCATTTCAAAAAATTCATCATACTTAGCCATTCCTTCAGCAAAATCATCAACTGTTGCACCTAAAATATTTGAAGCTAGTTCTAAAACATCTTTTACAAATGTAGGGCTTGAAACTGAAAGTTGTTTCATATTTGCTTGTGCAGTGTGCATTTGTTTTAATTTATGTAATTTTTTTGGATACTTCCAAGACATATTTAAAGTTCCTGTAGTTAACTTTCTCATCATCTGTCCAGCTAACATACTTGTTAATGTTTTGTAAGCATGTAAAGGTTCTTGCCCTGCTAACATTGCTTCAACAACTGTTGATTTAAATAACTGAGTAGGAGCTTTGTCACCTTGTTCAATAGATTCCAAAAGAATATTTTTTAATTTTGCTTGAGTTCCTATATCAAAACCACTAAACAATCCAGCGTATGATTTGACTGGAATTAATCCTTTGTGGTATTTAACTCCTGTTTCAAACATTTCTTTTATAATCTGTCTTCCCACAAATGATTGATTAACAAAACCTCTGATTTTATTCGCATTAGAAAATTGTCTTAACATGGTTGTAGCAGTTGTAGTTGGTCCAGGAGTTAATAGCCAAGTTAAAGGGTCTCCTACAATACTTAATGTTATATCTATTGCATTTCCTGCTGCAGTATTTTGCCAACCAACTGCAGCGGAAGGTCTATAATCATTTTTTTTAATATATTTTTTTAATTCTTTTTTAGCTTCGTCATAACTTTTACCATATACTACATCTTTTAAATCTTCATCAAACATTAAACCAGCAGCACCAGTCATATAACTACCAACGGCATACTTGTTGTAAGAAGCAAAACCTGAAACTAACAACTCTCCTAAACTGTTTTTACTTTCAAGTATTCTTGCAAATTCATCTTGTCTTTGCTGCAATTGAGTTCCTACATAATCCCCTATAACATTTCCCATATCAGCACTAGCTTCTAATTGTTGTGTCATATACAATGCAGAAGCTTTAAATTCATCTCCATCTGCAATTTCTAAATATGTTTGAGCTAACTCTGGGTAATTTTGTTTTATATCGTCCCAACTATATAAAGCAAAATCTGCATAAGCTCGAGAAGTTACATCACCTTCAGCTTGTATAATGTCTCTAATTTCATTTTCTTCTCTACTAGTTTGCACTCCTTCTAACCAATTAGGTGCAATCTTATTAATACCAGCAGTTAAAGTTCTAGATACAGCACCAAACGTAAGATACAGCAAAGTTGTTGGAATTACACCTACTGTAGTAATAGTTCTCTCTGCCCAATTTCCTTCTAAATCTTTACCTATAGAACTAAAATCTTGTACTTTTTGTCTTTGCTCTTCTGG
>PAEL01000125.1 GCA_002700775.1 Gammaproteobacteria bacterium
AGCAGTGCCTCTAAAGCAAAGCTTGCATAAAGGGCTAGAATCTTTAACAATTTTGAAAAATTCTGCTCAGTCATAGCTCTCAAAAACACTTGCGAAGAATTAGAAGGATTAGTTATACCATGACCATAAGATCTAGATACTATAAAAATCAACGCGAAACTATAGAGGCTCCAGAAATGCAAACTGTTGAACCAACCATTAGTAAGATAAACAGACACCTCAACAATGGTTCCCCCATCTCATTTAAGTTTTTATTGCTCACTTCACTCACGGCTTTGCTGTTCGGATGTAACGAAAACGCAACTAATGAAAGATCAATGGACTATCAATCAGACTACCGCAGGATTGATAGCGACCGGGATACTGATCCGCTTGGAGCGGAGATATACGAACTATCGAATGGACTCAAAGTATATTTGACAGAAAATCATGAGGAACCGCGATTTTATGCCGAAATAGCTGTGCGTGCCGGGAGTAAGCATGACCCTTCTGACGCAACAGGGCTTGCACATTATCTGGAGCACCTTCTCTTCAAGGGAACTTCAGAGCTCGGTACGCTGGACTACGAGGCCGAAAAACCATTTTTAGAAAAAATCACCGCTCTTTATGAGGAACATTTTAACGAAAGAGACGAAGCGCGTCGTGCCGAGATTTATTCTGAAATAAATGCAACAGCTCAGAAGGCAGCAATGTTCGCTATCCCGAATGAATTTGACAAACTTTATAATGCCATGGGTGCCTCCGGTTTGAACGCACACACCTCGAATGAAGAGACCGTTTACAAAGTAAATCTACCCTCCAACCGACTAGATCAATGGGCTTCGATTGAATCTGCAAGGTTCCGTGATCCCGTTTTCCGTATCTTTCACACTGAACTTGAAACGGTCTATGAAGAGAAAAACCGTTCGCTCGACAATCGCGGATTTCTTTTATATTCAGCAGTGAGTGAGCAGCTTTTTAAGAACCATCCATATGGGCAACAACCAACCATTGGAACTGTTGAGCATCTCAAGAACCCTTCTCTTGTCTACATTCAAAAATATTTCGATACTTATTACGTGCCGAACAACATGGCTATCTTTATCAGCGGAGATATCGATACAGAAGACACAATCGAATTGATCAGTCAAAATTTTGGAGATTGGAAACCCGCGCCCCTCCCTGAGGTCGGTCCCTGGCCCGAGCGCCCGTTGGAAGGAGTTGAGCGGCGAACAGTTCAATACCCCGGGGAAGAGCAAGTGCAACTTGCCTTTCGCACAGCGTCCAATGGTCACGCAGACAAGGAGGCGTTAATTCTTATCGATATGATTCTCGACAACCAGACCGCGGGATTAATAAATCTCAACTTAAATCAGGCGCAAAAAGTAGTCTCAGCCGGATCATCGCCACAGTTTATGAATGACTATGGCATGCAGATGCTATACGGAGTCCCGAAAGACGACCAAAGTCTAGAAGAGGTTGAAAATCTTCTTCTAGCTCAAATCGAACTCATAAAAGCCGGTGATTTCGACGAGTGGATAATACCGGCGATAATTAATGATTTTAAAAAAAGCCAGAAAGCTAGTCTGGAATTTAATACGGCTCGCGTAAGCATGATGAGACAATCGTTTATCGAAGGGATCAATTGGGATCATTTTAGTGCGGAACTGACGCGGATGCAGGCGCTTAAGAAAGCAGATGTGATTCGTGTAGCAAACAAATATTTTGGTTCTGATTTCGTGTCAATTTATCAAATCGATGCTCAGCATACTGTGCCTTCGGTAGCAAAACCACAAATCGACCCAGTTATGATCGATGCATCTCGTCAGTCTGACTATGCAGCAAATCTGCTGTCAATGCCTGTCAAGCCAATCGAACCTATATTCGTGGAACTTGATGTCGACTATCAAAAGATTGAATTTCGGCCCGGCATCGATCTCTACTATGCGCCCAATCCGCTCAATGATCTATTTTCATTCTCTGTCAATGTTGATGTCGGCACTGAGGAATCCAGCAAGCTTGGCTTAGCTAGTGCTTTGCTCGAAGTCGCTGGAACAAATAGACTTAGCAACGAACAACTTCAAAAAGAATGGTATCAAAGCGGTTCTACTTTTAGCTTTGGTTCGGGTGAAAACCAATCTTCAATGCGATTATCCGGCCTTGACGACCAATTTGAAAATTCCCTGGTGACAGCATTAGAAGTAATTCAAGACCCTAATGCTTCTGAGGCTGTATTAAGGGAGTTAAAAACTATCCTTCTAAAGTCGCGCGACGACCTCAAAAGCTCGCCTCAAGCAATTTCGCGGGCGCTCTACTTATACAACCGTTATGGAAACAACTCTCCGATGCTTGCCGGTCTGACACGCGATGAAATTGTAAGAGCTGAATTACGCGAGCTTCTAGCTCTGCCGTCCAGTCTGCTAAGTTTTGAACATAGCCTTTCGTATACAGGCTCTCTTTCACTTCAGCAAGTGATCGAAATTCTAACCAACGTCTATCCCGAAACAAGCAATTTGACTCCCCCACCTCCGTACCGCTTTCGTGAAACTGTAAAAACTGAATCAAATCGACTCTATGTTGTTGATCAAAAAACTGCTCAAGCGCAAGTTCGTATTGAGTTCCCAGATGACATATATGAAAGAGCTGACACAGTTTTAGCTAATGTATACACTAATTATTTCGGTAGTGGGATGTCGAGCGTCGTATTCCAAGAACTGCGTGAAGCGAGAGCCCTCGCGTATTCCGCATCAGCAAGATACTCGCAAGGCGCGCGTGTTGGAGCGGAAAACCTCATGCTGGGAGCTATTGGTACACAAACAGACAAGACAGTCGACGCGCTCGACGCCTTTGTAGAGCTCATTGACAACATGCCTCAGTCAACAGAGCGCTTTGAAGAATCAGTGAACTCACTTCTCAATCGTTATCGGACGGCAAAAATTGGATTCAGAGACGTTATCGGCGCGGTGCGAAGCTGGGAGCGCTTGGGTATTGACGGTGATCCGAGAGAACAAAGTTACAAAGAACTTCAAAGCCTGGAGTTTGTGGACTTAGCCAAGTTTCAAGAGTCTCACGTGGCCAATAAACCCAAACTATTTTCTGTTGTCGGTGATTTATCAATAATCGACGTCGAAGCACTTGAGCGATTTGGTGAAGTGACCGAGATTCAGATCAACGATATATTTATTGAATAGTAACTCAGCCCAACAAGAAATTGGTAAACCACAAGATGAAAAAAACAATAGAGATAAAAGGGCTTGCTAAACATTATCAAAAGCAAAAAATAGTTCTTCGCGGATTGGATTTTTCTTTAGAGGCGGGAACAGTGCATGGACTTGTTGGGCTAAACGGCGCCGGAAAAACCACTTTTTTAAATTGCCTGCTTGGCTTACAGCCTTTTGATTCTGGGGATATAGCTATTCTTGGTGGGAATCCGGATCAGCTATTTAGTCAGGTAGGAAAAGTTGTAGCAGTTTTCGACTCTCCTTGTCTCCACCTCAATCTGACAGTCCATCAAACATTAAGTCACGCGCGATCTCTATGTGTTAAACCAAAACGAACTGTGAATGAGTTGGAGAAATTACTGGGACTCTCCCAATATAAGGACTATCGAATATCCCAACTTTCATTGGGGAATCGGCGGCGTACTTCCATAGCACACTCACTGGTTGGCGAACCGGAACTTGTAGTACTTGACGAACCTTTTAATGGCCTTGATGCTGCTGGTGTCGACGACGTCATCGAATTAATTCTTAACCTAAATCGAACAGAAAATACTGCGTTTTTACTAGCGAGCCACCAACTATCTTATTTAGAACAAGCATGCTCTCACCTCTCAATTCTGCATGAAGGTCGCATTATTGCCAGCGACGAAATTAAAAAACTTCTTCAAAACAAGAGGTCCAAAGTTACAATTAGAACTCAAAACCGGTCAGAAGCCCTCATATTTTTAAAAGACAGAAGCGAAATCAGAATTACTGAGACACAAAATGAATATGAGGATTCGATTACCGTGGAGCTACGCGACTGGAGGGCATCAGATTTGAATTGTTTCCTAGTTGAAAACGGAATAGCTGTAGACGAGCTACTCTTAAATCATCCCACCGTATCCTCTTTTTTTAGAGACGCAACGCAACCACACCCGTCAAATATGGAGACGTTTAAATGAACAGTCTCCTCTCACTCTCAAAGGCAGAGTTTTATGTCTCGACCCGCAGTAATGCAAGTCGAATTGTTATATTTCTTCCGGCTACTTTAGGCGCTATCCAACTAATCTTAGCAAAAATCGTTTCCATTGGTACCTCAGCGCGCGTAGCGTTGACAAGTCAACAGTCCCTAGTCAGTAACAATGCGTACGGATATTTCGTTGATTCACTTACAACAGGATTAACGACATTGGTCTTGCTCTCAATCGCTAACGCCGCTTATGGGCTTTCACAGGAGCGCGAGCTAGGAACCCTAAGGCACTTATTAATTCGATCAGGAAGCCGCCAAAGCATCATAATAGCGAAGTTGCTGCATTTACACTGCCTCACATTATTTTCGTTTACTGTTTTAAGCTTCACGGCTTATTTTATGAGCGCATCGCTGTGGGATTTTGGCCCGGTAATCGAGGACGGTTATCAGTTAATAGGAGAATCCGAAATTTGGTCAGAAATACAATTAGGTATTTTGCTGGCAGCGCTTCCAATTCCGGCATCAATTTGTTTTGGACTCTTGATTGGAATAATCGCTCAATCTCCAGGGCAGGCACTGGCCGTATCTATGGGACTTACGCTGACTTTCGACATATTCAAAAGCAATATGGGAGCCGGTGCAAACTACGTTTTTGCGAAATTTCAACCCTCGTTAATCGATTATTCATACATTAGCGAAGTCAGCAGGATGGTGCGTGGTTTCTCAGACGTCTTTATAGAATCTGAAACAATTGCTTTTAACACTTGGATTCCTATTCCCAGCGCATTATTGTTAACAGCACTGTTACTTTTTTATATCCGCAAGAGGCCGTTGTGAAAACTCGACTTTACAGTATCATTTGTATAGCTGTTGTTAACAGTTGTGTAAACTACGAACCCCGAGTCTTAAGTCCTGACATAACGCTTTCAGATGAAGAAGTTATTTTATTCAACCCCAAAATCGCTAATCAGAATATTGACTTCGGGCTTGATGTTGGCACAAATGAAAGTGAGTCACTTTTTAACCTCGAGACTCTTCCCGGTGTGAAAGTTAGAACAATTGAAAATGGAAGTAATGCGGAAAAAAGTGGGATTCGAGTCGGAGACATTCTTTTAAAAATCGATCAGATTGATATTAATACACCAGACTCTGTCCGCACAATCGAGAAATTTTCAGGCCCCAAAGAATTTATTTTTCGTCTTCAGCGGGACTCAACCGTGTTTGAGACAACGGTGATAGCAAATTTAATTGAAACTGCTACCCCAATCGAACTCTATCGTGTTGATCCGATTGCAACTAGGGCAGCTTACACGAGCCATCTTCTATCGATAGAAAATCAGTCGAATATTGTCGCAGCCCGAATCGAAGAGTTATTTGAAAAAACAACACTGCCCTCTGCAGGTCTTAATGTGGGCGATATGATTCTCGCTCTCGAGGGGGTTCCAATAAATTCGGCTCAAGACCTCGTAACGCGATTAAATCGCGAACATACGTTAGGCTCTGAGGTAACAATTGATGTTTATTCGGACGGGGAGCTCAAAAGCGTAAAACTTGAATTATTTAACCCTGGACGCCGCATAAGCCGGTTAAAACTTGCTCCGTTGATAAGCTACGAGTCGGACCTGACGCAGCGAGGTATCGATACCCGGCTTAAATTATTCAACTTTTGGTTTGTTTCAGCTTACCAATACTCGAACATTGGTGGCGAAAAGAGACATTCCATACTTGGCTTGCTTGAGATCGCAAGTGATTTGGGCGAGCTCGCGGAAGAAAACCAGTGAAAATTAAAACACAGTACAACGCGGGAAATTCTGTCAGATTAGCTCTCATTCTTGCATTAAATTTTATCTCGAACTCGCACGGGCAAGATAACTTTGCTCAATTCGAGCTGGAAAGAGAAGATAACTGGTCTCCTCTTATATCCGAGGATTTGAATGGAGATAGTCTAAAAGACCTAATCTACTCTTCCTATTCTGACGCTGCGGGTCGGGAACTATATATTCATTATCAACAGTCCGATGGAACTTTTCAGACGACTCCAGAACGAATAGAGATTAAGCGCGAAATCATAGGCATTGGTTTTGCAGAATTGCGCGCGACGCCTGGAATGGAATTGGTGCTATACGCAACCACTGGAGTCTTTGGCTTATCACCCTCTATCGAGGGTTACTCAGACAACCTTCGTCCACTCGTCCAATGGGATCTTGTCGCAAATATACCAGATAAAAAAACCATTGAGTTCTTACCCCCCCTTAACGACATTGACGGTGATAATAAAATTGACATGCTGATTCCGGGATCGGACGGATATGGGTTGTTTTCTAGCACTTCCATCGATCCCGATAAAAACTCGTTTGCCCTTAAAGATATTATCAACCCTGTGAACGATAACCTAATATCGGCTCGACGAAATAATCGAGGTGCCGAACTCGATGGCCGGTTGAGCATTAACGCGAGAGAAGGGATAGTTGTTGACGTAGCAGTTGAAAAATCTCATCCCTTTGACAACTTTTTGACGACTTGGCCTCGAACAATTTCCACTGACGGGTTGCCGAAGGAGAACAAGCCCCTTTTAGAAAACGAAAGTTGGATTCCCAATATTATTATTGGTAATTTTGACAATTCGGTGGGTAACGAATTGGCTTACGTAAACCTTGATGACGAAGCGCGTCCCCAATTGAATTTGCGGTTAATTCAAAAACAAAACTCGATTGAACATTTCCACTGGGCGGGGTCCTTACCTGATGGTGGTGATTCAACCTTTGTCGATCTTGATTTAGATGGACTGTTAGACATGATTTTTCTGCAAGGCGGTGGAAATTCCTGGGAAGCAAAACTATATCGAAACCGCGGAGGTGGGTTCGACTTTAAAAATCCAGATCAAGTAATGCGTTTTTCTGGATACGATGTTCGTTTAAACGTGTTTCCAACACCTGTGGGAGATCCGGCACTGAATGTAAGTTATTATACAATTCCAGTCGTGGAGGCAATACGCAATGCTTCCGTAACAAGAGTAAATATTATCTATAAAAATAATGCCGATGATGACTTGTTATTGTTTGAAAGAAAGCCGATTAGTCGACAGGAAGAAAACTTTGGAGTTGAAAACATCAGAGGACTAGCTGAACAACTTACGCTTGCTTATGATGTCGACGGCGACGGCAAAAATGATGCGGCTTATATAACTGAAAACGGAACTTTAGCCGCAAAAAAAGTCCAATCAGATTTGTCAATAGCACGGGAACCGTTCTGGGAATACATACTGCCAAAAACTGTTTTCGAATTTAAAGTTCTCATGCTTAATGACGACGACGTCCCAGACCTTATTTTACGCCACGGAACCTCAACTACTGTTTTGGTATCACGGCCGTGAAAAAATTGATTATATGCTCTGCAGTAGCTCTCACAAATATTTTTGGCGCTGCAGCTGAGCTGATTTTCAAGGAGCAGTCTTTTCAATTACCAAGAAACGTTGAAGGGATTACCGCCACAGATTTTAATGGTGACGACTCTGCTGAACTTATCATTGAGTTTGCTTCAAGCTTGCGAATTTTTTTTGCTAATAATACTCAATATGATTTTGAAAAAAACTTTTTCGAAATTCCTGTGCTTAGTGAAAATCAACAAAGTGCAGCATGGGACATCAGCCACGATGCCGATAATAACCCTGCGATCGTTATTTTAAATAGTAAAGGTCAATTGAACCGCTGGGCTTTTAATGGCACCCGATTTAATGAAGAACTAATACTGACCTCTGAACCTCCCACCATCCCGCGAGGCTTAAATAAGCTCAACTTCGTTATTGACGCAAACGGTGATAAATACAATGACTATGCCATTCCGCAATTTGGAGGAATCGGCATCTTCATCTCTAACCCACAAGAACAATTTACGGACCCAATCTCTGTAAATAGCGCGATTGAAGTAAATACTCTTCTGTATTCAAACAACCCGCTACGAGATCTAGGGCAAAAGATAAAAATACCTGAATTACAACTTCGTGATGTCAATGCAGACAACGAACTTGATTTGATAATAGATACGAAGGACCGCTTGGAGGTTTACATATTTGATAGCTCAAGCAAAACCTTTCGTAGCATCCCTAGCTATTTTATTGACAGAAATGAAATAGAAGATCGATTGGGAGAATTCGATATCGAAAATGTAGACTTTTCAAATCTGACGGGTGTTCTCGCTCTGACACATGAAGAGATATTAGAGGATATTAATGGCGATGGAATTGAAGACCTGCTTCTTCGGGAAGGTGGTAAGGTTTCGATTTTTGAGGGGTTCAGCAAAGGATTAAAACTAGATGCCCCAATACAAATTCTTCGATCGGGCGGGAATGTACTAGCAACTTTTCTATACGACGAGAATAACGATGGCTACAAGGATCTATGGCTTTGGCGTGTCGAGCCAATTTCTGTTGGTGATATTTTTGTCTGGCTGGCTTTGTCTGGCAGCATTAATCTCGAAGCGTTCGTCTATAGAAACCAGAATGGTAACTTCGCTCGGCGTCCCGCACGAAAAGTAACAGTTTCTTTAAAATTTCCGCCGGTAACTCGTCTAGCCTCATCATTTAACCAAGCCAGAGAAAGCATCCGTAACACAGCAGATAGGTATACTGAGCAAACGCTGCGAATTAATCGCAACTCAAATCAATTTACAGACGACCTAGCCCATTACACAGGAGAAAAAATCAATATTTTTTTTAATAACCTAGAAAAAGAGAATAGAGACGCTGATTTTTTATCATCAGTAGGTTACAAGCCGGAACGAGACTCTTATGAAATAGATCTTCGCTCGGTTATTGACGGCATAAAAAATCAAAAAGACCCACTCCTTAAAAACACTCTAGGGAAAAAAGCTGACATTGTTGTCCAACTTGATAGCTTCTGGCAAAACGCTAAAATTTTTGCTTTGCGACTGAACTCAGATAGTCACGACGACTTTATTTTATTAAACGCAGTATCTGATCAATGGATCGATGGGATATTGCTTTTATCAGTAGAGTAAACACACTATGAAAAAAAGAATTTGGATCACACTGATTCTGGCGTTGGTTATAATCAACGGTCTCGCTGAACTTGTAACGCTGTATAGCGGTCTTTTTTTCCCGTACATACTCCGAGTTACACTCGTATTGGGGATTGTGATGATCGTTATGGTTTTTAGCGGGGCATATCAACTTATCAGCACGATCGAAGAAGAAAAACCGTTAGGTGGAGATGCAATCACTACCGTCGGTAAGGCAACAAAAAAGCCTGTCAGTCATCGATGAAATTAAAAGATGTTTACGCCCCTATGAATCTGTCTGGCTCTGGGTTTGGCATCGATGGATTGTGATTTTCTTTCGCTTGTGTTTTCATCAGACCTTTCTCAAAACGAAGATTGAATCTTATTGAAAAGATTTTATGAAAAATACACTACTGAGTTTCATATTTTTTCTAGTGCTGAGTTCTTGCAGCGATCAACTGTCTCGAAATAGACCCTACATATTGACGACTGCCACAACCGGAGGAACTTACTACCCGGTTGGAGTTGCACTTGCAACAATCGCTCACGCTGAGCTTTCTGAAGCAGAGGGAATTTCTCTCACTGCCATAAGCTCTGCTGGCTCTTTTGAGAACGTGAAATTACTCAGGGACAATCAAGCTCAATTTGCGCTTTTACAAGGCCCTTTCGGCGCTTGGGCGTGGGCGGGAGAAGGCCCGGTCAGCAAGCCTCAAACTCATATGCGAAGCGTCGCAGCAATGTGGAAAAACGTTCAACACTTTGTTTTATTGAGTGAGCTTGCCACGACTGGTGAGATCATGGATCTCGACAACCTCTCTGGTCAACGATTCGTACTTGGTGCCCGGAATTCTGGCGCCGAACAAACAGGCCGATTCATACTGGAGACGCTGGGAATCGACTACAACAAAAAATTTAATTTAGCGTACATGGGATACGGACCAACAACGAGCGCCATCCAAGATGGGAACATCGTTGGGATGAATATCCCTGCCGGAGCTCCAAATAGTTCAATTACGCAAGCCTATGCCCTTCTGGGCAATCGGGTAACCATCTTAGAATGGACTCAAGTATCCTTGGATAAACTCAACAACCGGTATCCATTGTACGATTGGTATGATTTCCCTCCGGGAACTTATCCAAATCAACAGAAACACATCAGGACTATAGCAGCGCCTAATGTCTTAGTGACCAGAGCCGATATTCCCAGCGATGTTGTGTATGCAGTAACGAAAGTTATTTGGGAAAACCTCGCTACATTACAACAAATTCATGGCGCAACTAAAGACATGAAATTAGAAATCGCGTTTGATGGCCTCGGTGCGCCTCTCCATGACGGCGCACTCCGATATTATCAAGAAGTTGGACTTGAAGTGCCACCAAGACTAATATACCAAGACTCATCTCTCGCTATCACTGAATCGGTAATCCAATAGGAGCTATGACTTCACCAATCCTTAAATGGGCAGCTTTTTTGTTTGCGCTCTTTCATATTTACTGCAATGTCTTTTCAAGCATCTCAGAACTGAGGCTCTCCGCGATTCATTTTGGAGGCTTCGTTGCAATATGCGCTTTTATGGGCAATGAAAGCAAAACCATAGGACGTGGAACACTTTCTTATTGGATAAATATCTCTCTTGCATTGCTAGCGATCAGTACAAGTTTATATTTGATATTTTTTGAGAACGCTTTATACGCGCGAGAAACAGAATATGTGACGAGTGATTATGTTTTTTCCATTATAGCCATAACACTCGCTATAGAATTTACCCGACGCACCACCGGCTGGTTTATGCCCGCCTTAATTTTAACAAGTCTCTCTTATATTCTTTTCTTAGGAAGGTACATTGGTGGGATTTTTTCTTTCCCCGGGCTAAGCCTTGAGACTGTGCTTTATCGAAGCTTTTTTACCGGCGAGGGAATGTTCGGTCTAACGGCACAGATTTCTTCAACTTTTGTTTTTATGTTTATAATCTTCGGGGCTTTTCTTCTAAGATCGGGCGCTGGAGATTTTATCGTGAGGCTTGCGGGCTGCCTTGCTGGCCGCTATATCGGAGGCGCTGGTATGGTAGCGGTAGTCGGTTCCGGTTTGATGGGGTCGGTTTCTGGCTCAGCTGTGGCTAATACAGTTTCTACTGGCGTTATTACTATACCGATGATGCAAAAATCAGGTTTCCCCAGTCGATTTTCGGCAGGCGTTGTAGCTGCTTCATCTACCGGGGGAGCTCTCATGCCCCCAGTAATGGGAGCTGGAGCATTCGTATTAGCCAGCTATACCCAAATACCTTACCTCACAATTATTAGCGCTTCTGCGCTTCCCGCAATTTTATATTTTTTAACTGTCTCATACTTTGTACGAATTGAAGCAAAAAGGTTAAAGCTCGGCATTGTCCAAGCGGAAGATGCCGAAAGGGTTCGAGACGTACTCAAAGAGGGCTGGCACTTCGTTATCCCAATGGGGGTACTGGTTTTTTTCTTAGTTTCAGGCCGCACTCCCACAACCGCAGCCGCATTTGCAATTATTAGTGTAATCGGTTCTTCGTGGATCTCTAAAAACCCCATGCGGCCCGGCGATATTTTTGAGGCCGTGGTCGATGGGGTAAGAGGTATGGTTTCTACGGCGCTACTTCTCGTAGCGGTAGGCATAATAATAAATGTCGTTACCACCACGGGTATTGGAAATGCCTTTTCATTGATGATCGTTGAATGGGCTCAAGGTAGTTTGCTGATTACGCTTATTTTGGTTGCGCTTGCTTCACTCGTTCTTGGTATGGGTTTACCCGTAACCGCATCCTACATTGTACTTGCAACACTCTCAGCACCTCTAATCTTTGACCTAATTTCACAGGCCCAGCTGGTGTCGGCGCTCGAATTAGGAAACTTACCTAGCAATGTAACTGCAACAATAAATTTATTTGGTGGCGACCCCTTGATTGCGCTCAAAGAAATGCCGCTCGAGATGAAACAACTGATACGCCAAGAAATGCTACCACCAGAACTACTTACTGGCATGCTACTTAGCTCTCATCTTATTATTTTTTGGCTCTCCCAGGACAGCAATGTAACACCACCTGTCTGCCTCGCGTCTTTTGCAGCGGCAGGGATCGCGAAGACGCCTCCCATGGCAACTGGATTAACCTCATGGAAAGTTGCTAAGGGTCTTTATCTGGTACCGGTTCTTTTTGCTTATTCACCATTGATTTCAGGTTCCTGGCCAGAACGAATTGAAGTCTTCTTCTGGTCATGCTTAGCGCTCTATGCCTTAGCCGGGCTGCTTCAGTGGCATCTTGAAACTAAGCTAAATGTTTTTAGCGCAGGTTTATTAGCCCTGAGCGCGATACTAATGATTTGGCCGCCTTTTTCAATTATCTATCACTTAATAGGTGCAGCATCTCTCTTTGTTGTAGTTATATGGCAAACAATCGAAAATAGAAACTTAGCAAAAACGACAGCATAAAGTTCAAAATCGTTACGAAAAGAGGCCGACCATGAATACCTATACAGCCAATCAAATACATTTAATCAGTCGCCCGTCAGGTTTGCCGACGGCCGAGAATTTCAAGTTAAAAAAAGTACAGCTTGATGAGATCGTCGATCACGAAATTTTAGTAAAAAACATTTTTATGTCGGTCGACCCATACATGCGAGGTCGAATGCGCGAGGATGCTGTTTACGCCCAAGCCTATCCACTTAACGAAGTAATGTATGGTGGTGCCATCGGAGAGGTAATTGAAACCCTAGATCCAAATTTTTCTCCTGGCGATATCGTATTAAACCAGCGAGCATGGCAAGATTATTTCAAAGGTACCGGTAACGAATTAACAAAAATTAACCCATTCGACAAAAATAATATATCGTTATACCTGGGCACATTAGGTATGCCAGGTCTAACTGCCTATGTTGGCTTATTTAAATTTTGCGATCTAAAACCGGGAGAAACCGTCTTTGTCTCTGCAGCATCTGGCGCGGTTGGTGCGAATGTATGCCAAATAGCCAAATTAAAAGGCTGCAGAGTTATTGGTAGCTGTGGGAGCGATAAGAAATCCTCGTGGCTCAAGGAGGAATGCGGTGTCGATGAGGTAATTAACTACAAAACTTGCGAAAACCTTACTGAAGCACTGAAAGCCGCTTCACCAATGGGTATTGATGTCTATTTCGAAAACGTTGGCGGAGAACATTTGCAAGCTGCCTTAGACTGTATGAACCCTTTCGGTCGCATTGCTGCTTGTGGCATGATCGGAAGCTATAATAATGCCCTGCCAGAGGCCGGCCCAAACAATCTTATGTTAATTGTTGGAAAGAAGATTCGTATTACGGGATTTATTGTCTCTGACCACGCAGATATGAAAGAAAAGTTCTTGAGTGAGATGATACCGTGGATACAAAATGGACAGATAAAAAGTCAAGAGACTATAACGGTTGGCATTGATAAAGCGGTCGAAGCTTTTCTTGGGCTGTTCACCGGCCAAAATTTTGGAAAAATGATCGTAAAAATATAAAAAGCTAACACTGAACCTAGCCCTGACTCAGAAGATTCCTAAGTTCAATAATCGCCGCATTAGCCCGAGATATGTAGTTGGCGATCGTAAGCGAATGATTAGCGAACAACCCATATCCGCCGCCATTTAGCACCACAGGGAAAACGAGCGCCTCTTGACTTGACTCCAGCTCACGGACTATCTGACGCAAGCTTGGGCCTGCATTTTTATCATCGATTACATCAGCAAAATCAGCCTGTACAGCTTGAAGAAAATGCAATAACGCCCATGTAGCCCCCCGCGCCTCAAAAAAAACATTATCAATTTCAAGCCAAGCTGTTTTTACCAAAGCATCTTGTTCTATTTCTAAACCTCCTCGTGACACTGCAGCTACATCGTCTGTTGGCTGGACAACACTCATACTGAGACGCTGAGAGAGACTCCCAAGGCGAGATTCAACATTTGAAAACCAGCTAGATAGGTTATCAGCACGCGCATAGAATTGTGCTTCGGCATTATCAACATCAGCAAGCCGACCTTGATAAGATTTCAAACTTGAAATTGCTTTCCTATACTCGCTCTCACTTGCCGGGAGTATCCAGCTGTCAGTGGTAAAATTAAATAGAGGCTCCGCGACTATTAAATCGATGTCTTCAGTTGATTGAGATTGAGAGCGACTAAACCCCTCACGAAAGGCTCGAGAGAAATCTCGAACTTGTACCAGCACTCCAAACTCCCAATTCGGAATATTATCCAAATAAACTCCTGGTGGCATGATATCGTTACTTAAAAATCCTCCAGGTTTAGTAAGGAGAGTTTCTGCAACGTTTATCAGCGCAGCGATACTAGCCGAACCAATGAAACCTGAGTTCTCACCTGCTTCCTCAGCATCTCCTGCCAACTCCATTGGAGACAATTGCGCTGGCTCATTACTCCAATACACACTGAAAAAAATCAGCGTGGCGATCAAGAAGAATACAATGGCCGATATTTTCCCAAAACCACGCGACAATCTTCTCTTTATTTTATTCCACATATTGGATACTCATAACAAACCTTTTCAGCCATCATGATAACAGTAGTTACCTCAAAGTAACGCCGAGATGATATTGCATGTTGAAAAGAGGCCTACTCAGAGCTGCGTTCCGGAACCCGCAAGCGAACTGCCACCCTGCCTGATAATTCAATATTTCCTCGCAATCGATATCCCGGTACCGCCTCACGCATCACAGAAAACATCCATCGTGCTTGATCATCACTTGGCGCTGTAATGAGAAAAAACGCATCAAGCTCTTGAGCTTTTCTTGCAATATCCTCAAGCAAAAGTTTAATTTCTATTGAATGTTTCGAAACGTTAGCATTATTTAAGTGATAGAAAACATCGCCCGATGCAATCTCAGCCTCAAGCTCCTTTTTTAACCCAGCAATTTCATTTTCCTCAGGGTCAACAGTTTGAGCTCGTAAGATCAATTGTCTCGCCTCTTCAAACAAGCCTCTCCGCATTGCCTCTCGAGCTAACTGTATATAACGTTTTACAATATCTCTAAAACCCTGTTGCGCAATTTTACTCGAAGGGTCCTTTGACAGCGCCCGACTAAAAAAATGATGCGCGCTAGAATCGCTTGGAGTGAGAAGTCGATCAGCATCGAGCGCTTGTAATCCAGCATAAAGCAGGTCTGGGAGAGACATATCTTCATCGTCTTGGACCGTATTATCGATTACCTCCGACTCAGACAGCATTCGGATATTTATTGCTTCCTCACCTTTCTGCCGTTCAGGCATCGAGGGGTTTGCTGTCTGACAGGAATATATAATCATGGCTAGGCTGATCGTGAGTGCTGTTTTTATAAATTCAGAAAAAAGCATAGGGGCTATACAGCAATTTTTAATAGAGGAATTCACTCATTGGGATAAAGCCTAATCGGTCACCATAATTAACCTTTGAGAACGATGGCACCACAATAAAACCATCTGCCTCCGATAAGGAGACCGCAACCCCGGAGCTTTGATTGTTTAGCGGACGCGCGACCATACCTTCCGAGCTCGAGTCAAGTCGGGAGCGGAGATACTCCTCCCGCTCCGAAACATAAATTCTTTCAAAATCTGTAGCTACTTTGAAACTAGTTGGCGCCTGGGCCTTACAACCCATCATCGCCAATAAACTGGGACGCACAATTAACCCAAAGGTAACAAATGCTGATACAGGATTCCCAGGCAAACCAAAGAAAAATTTCGGTATAAGATCATGACTTTTTATTCTTCCAAACGCAAACGGTTTGCCAGGCTTCAAGGCCAATTTCCACAAATCTATTTTGCCAAGGGATTCAACAACATCCCTCACATGGTCCTCTTCACCGACCGAAACACCTCCGGTACTAATAACGCAATCAGACTCACCTGCGGCCTCCTCAAAAACTTTCAGCGTCTCTGCAAATGTATCAGCGACCGCGTGATGTTTAGTCACCGAACAGCCCAATCCAACCAACATAGAACTAAGCATTGCTATGTTAGTGTCATATATCTTCCCGGACGCTAGACTCTTGCCAGGAGGTTGAAGCTCGTTTCCTGTCGTGAGAAGTGAAACTTTCAATTTGCGCTTAACATTGATATTTTCAACGCCGAGAGATGCAAGGACTCCGATGTCTGTTGACTTTATGCGGTGCCCTGCCCGAAACAGACACGTTCCCTGGCGAATATCATTCCCCAAACTACGCACGTTTTCCCCAGCACTTACTGGTTGTAAAACGCGTATTAAACCCTTCTCGTGATTCACAAATTCACAATTTTCCTGCATTACGACTGCGTCAGATCCCTGGGGCATTTGAGCTCCCGTGAAAATTCTCGCACTTTCACCTTGCGACAACTTATCACCTATCGCTCCCGCCGGTATCCTATCCTTTACGGACAAAAGCATATTTGAACCCGCTAAATCTAAAGAGCGAACTGCATAGCCATCCATCGCGCTATTGTCAAATGGAGGCACAGAAATAGGTGCTAAAAAGTCTTTTGCGATGACTCGTCCGAGAACAGAACCTAAAGGCAGCACGTCAGATTCGGTTACAACGCGCAAAGAGTTAAAAATTAACGGTAAAGCAATCCGTAACGGAGTCAAGTCTTGCTTCGAGCTAGTTACGCTATTTCGATCGTTTGGCGTCACTTTCTACCTATATCCTGCTATTTAATCGCGGACCACCCTCTTTACATACAGCGAAAGAATTGTTTCTTTCAAATCAGAGTGCCAAGACTTCGGTTTAATTCCAAAGGTGTCAAAAATTTTTTTACTGGATAAAGTTGCATTTAATATCTCAGGCTCGCTTATTTGGTGCTCAACGATCTTTATATTGTTCATAATTTCATACAACTCTTCATCATGACTTACAGCATAATCAAAAGTTTGTTTAGCAAACTCTATCTCGCGTTTCGTTTCAAGCCCCGCATAATGATAAGTTCCCCAAGCATTCGCACCGCAGCTAACTTGTCTCATAACAGCCAAGATCGCAGCCGCCAAATTTCTCGTGCTAGTCGGACTAAATCTTCTCCGATTTACAGGCAACTCGCCCTGGTAACGTTTCAGAGAACGAATCCAAGATTTAATCAGTCCGCGTTTATGTTTCCCAAACAGCCAACCAGATCTGATAATTATGTGCTTAGAATGAGCTCGGACAGACTCTTCACCGGCCAAGGTGCAACGCCCATAAACTCCTTGAGGATTTAGTTCATCATTTTCATTATAGCTAAGCTTTTTTTCTCCATCAAAGACATAGGGGTTAGAGAGATGGAGAATCGGAATATTAAGATGATTACTTATCTCACTAAGAACTGCCGGCAACTGCGCATTTATTTGTCTGCACCGAATTTCGGCGGACTCAGACTTTTTTAAGGCGCTATGATTTCCAGATATAAAATCAGTAAGATTTATCAACTGTGAGGGAGCATAGTCAGAAATAACTTTGGCTATTCCCAAAGTGTTATTCAAATCAAAAATTTTTTCTGGGGGCGAGACGAACCGTATTTTATTCTTCCGAAGACTCTCGATCAGAGCCTTTCCCGTAGGACTCTTCCCACCGACAATAAATAATTTCACCGCGCTCTGCGCTTTGCGATATACATCTCAGGTCTTCTTGTTTTTTACAGAAATACTTACATTTTAACCAACGCGTGAGCTCTAATCCAATGCCACATAGCATTGGAGGTTCTGTCGCCTAAAAAGGGATATCATCATCAAAATTATCAAAATTTGCTGATTGTGATGCCTTTGCCTGACTATCCGATTGACTTGGCTCAACAGGTCTTTGGTTCTCACCAAAAGCATTGTCGTTCATCTCCTGCGGCCCAGACCGACCATCGAGCATCTGCATTTCGTTCGCAACAATTTCAGTAGAATATTTTTTGACCCCATCTTGCTCCCATGACCGAGTCTGTAATCGTCCTTCAACGTAGAGTTTGGAACCCTTTTTTACGTATTGCTCAACAATTTCAGCGAGTCGGTTGAAGAAAACGACTCGATGCCATTCTGTTTTCTCTTGTTGCTCACCGGATGTCTTATCCTTCCAAGAGTCGCTTGTAGCAAGAGAGATGTTTGCTACGGCATTGCCGTTCGGCATGTATCGAACCTCTGGGTCGTTACCTAAGTTTCCTACCAAAATTACTTTATTAATCCCTCTGCTAGCCACTACGACCTCCGATTTTTAGATCTAAAAAATAACAAGTTAACGATAATTAACTAGTTCCTCAGCGAGGACTGTTAATCGCTTTCCTTTTTATGAACGTTACACAATATGCACGTTCCTAACAACACATTTGTTAAAAATGGCCAATAGAAAAGCAAAGTTCCATGCTTAGTTGGAAAAATCCAGTCCAGGTAGATTCAACAACGTAATTCTCAAAAACATTTGTTTGACCGGCGTACTTTACTAGGTCACACGGTAGCATCCATAATACTCGGCTTCGCAAAACAAACCTATTCAGACTTAGGAAGGCATAACAGGAAAAAATGGATCAAATTGTTGTACGCGGTGCTCGCACTCACAATCTCAAAAATGTAAACATTACAATTCCGCGAGATAAGCTTGTTGTTGTTACGGGGCTATCCGGCTCAGGTAAATCGTCTCTTGCATTTGACACCCTCTATGCAGAGGGTCAGCGTAGATACGTTGAATCCTTGTCTACTTATGCGCGGCAGTTTTTATCGATGATGGAAAAGCCAGACATCGATCATATTGAGGGACTGTCTCCAGCAATATCGATAGAACAAAAATCTACGTCGCACAACCCGAGGTCAACAGTTGGTACTATCACAGAAATTTATGATTACTTGCGTCTGCTGTTCGCACGGGTTGGTCAACCGCATTGTCCGGAACACAACCAAAAATTAGAAGCTCAGACCGTCAGTCAAATGGTAGACAAAGTAATGACTATCTCGGCGGGAAGTCGAATTATGGTTCTTGCGCCTGTCATCAGAGAGCGGAAGGGAGAGCAATTACACGTCTTCGACGAGTTAAGAAGCAGCGGGTTTATTCGCGCCCGGATAAACGGCATTGTTTGTGAGATTGAGCATCCCCCTGAACTTGAAAAAAATAAAAAGCACTCGATCGACGTCGTTATCGATCGACTAAAAGTTAAACCCGGCATCGAGCAGCGTCTCGCAGAAAGTTTCGAAACGGCAATAAGGTTAGCAGATGGACTTGCCACCGTAAGCTTTTCTGAATCTAAGGAAAACGACCCAGAACAAGAAGATCTTATTTTTTCGGCACTTTTCGCATGTCCGCAATGTGGCCATAGTATTCAAGAATTAGAACCTCGCTTATTTTCTTTCAACAATCCTGCTGGTGCCTGCGGCACTTGTGATGGCTTAGGTAATAAGCAGTTTTTCGATGAGAATAGAATAATAATAGACGAGGAACTTGCTCTATCAGAGGGAGCTATTCGTGGATGGAATCGTTCAAACCTCTACTACTTTCAGATGCTCAATGCGATAGCCGATCATTACGAATTTTCTGTTGACACACCTTTTTTTAAGCTGACTAAAAAACAGCGAAATTGCATCTTGTATGGCAGTGGAAAAGAAGTCATCGACTTCTTTTACATAAATGATCGCGGTGATACAGCGATAAGACGATACCCTTTCGAGGGTGTAATACCAAATATGGAACGCCGTTTACGTGAAACAGAATCAAATCACGTAAGAGACGAGCTCAGCAAGTATTTATCATCCCAATCATGCCCCGAATGTGCCGGAACTCGATTAAAAAAAGACGCAAGATTCGTTTTGATCGAAGGGAAAAATCTGCCAGATATTACTAGCATGACGATATCGGCAGCATACGAGTATTTCACCGCCTTAAATCTGCATGGTAAGAGTGCAAAAATTGCAGAAAAAATACTCAAAGAACTCCAAGATCGCCTTCGATTTCTAGTCGATGTTGGGCTTAATTATCTCACGCTCAATCGGAGCGCAGATACGTTGTCTGGGGGAGAAGCTCAAAGAATCCGATTGGCGAGTCAGATTGGAGCCGGTTTAGTGGGTGTTATGTATATTTTAGACGAACCGTCAATTGGACTTCACCAGCGAGACAACGATCGATTACTGAAGACATTGTTCCATCTTCGAGACCTTGGGAATACAGTCATCGTGGTAGAACACGACGAAGAAGCTATCCGAAGTGCAGACCATATAATCGATATAGGACCCGGAGCCGGAATACATGGTGGAAAAGTGGTTGCGCAGGGAGCGCTCCCAGATATCCTCGCCAATAAGGACTCTCTTACCGGAAGATACTTGTCGGGGCAAGAAAAAATCATCGTCCCTGATGGACGATCAAAACCCAAAGTTGACCATAAACTTAATCTAAAGGGCGCAAGTGGCAACAATTTAAGGAGTGTTGATTTAGATTTACCACTCGGGTTAATGACCTGTGTAACTGGGGTTTCCGGTTCTGGTAAATCAACATTGGTCAACGGAACGCTTTATCCTCTTGCGGCCACAAAACTGAATGGAGCTACTACGCTTAGCCCATCTCCTTATTGCGAAATTCTCGGTTTAGAAAAACTGGATAAGGTGGTTGATATAGATCAAAGCGCAATAGGACGAACTCCTCGGTCCAACCCCGCAACTTATACCGGTATTTTTACACCAATTCGAGAACTATTTGCCGGTACGCAAGAAGCTCGGACTCGCGGCTACAGAGCTGGGCGTTTTAGTTTTAATGTTAAGGGTGGGCGTTGTGAGGCCTGTCAGGGTGATGGCGTCGTCAAGGTAGAAATGCATTTTTTACCCGATGTTTATGTGGTTTGCGATGTTTGCAAGAGCAAGCGCTACAACAGAGAAACTCTAGAGGTGAAATATAAAGGAAAAAATATTAGTGAAGTTCTCGAATTGACGATTGAATCGGCTCGCGAGTTTTTTGATGCCGTTCCCGTCATTTCTCGTAAGCTACAAACGCTTATCGACGTGGGACTTTCATATATCCGTTTAGGACAGGCGGCGACAACGTTGTCTGGGGGCGAGGCTCAGCGAGTCAAGCTCTCTCGTGAACTCTCGAAGAGAGACACAGGGAAAACCCTTTATATCCTCGATGAACCAACGACAGGGCTACATTTTCACGACATAAAACAACTCCTCGCCGTCTTACATCACTTACGCGATCAGGGTAATACCGTTGTCATTATTGAACACAACCTCGACGTAATAAAGACAGCCGATTGGATTATTGATCTGGGGCCTGAGGGAGGAAGCGGCGGCGGTTTGATAATTGCTCAGGGAACTCCAGAGCAAGTCGCAAAAAATAAAAAGTCGTTTACCGGACAATATATTAAAGAGGCACTCAGAGTATGACGGTAGCGGTTAAAATCAGTCTCTCAAAACCAATGAGTGTGCTCGATTCGGGCTACTGCCCCCCTTCGAGTCGACTTCACATTAAATCCAAAAAATATTGCTTTTTAGTTTTAAAAGCACTAATTTCAATACAAATAAAAATAATGGTCGCGTAGACGACTGAGCGCAACGGTTTCCCTACACCGATCTGAAAATCTCTATAAATTACAGAGGAGCAAGTTCGTGAACCCTCAACTAACGCGCAGGCGATTTATAAAAGGCGTAATCTTTTCAGGTGCTGCTGCCTCGACGGGAGCAGGCGTTTACCTTGCGGCAAATGCGCAGCCTGGGTCAGGGGGCGCAGAACGATTAATAACGCTCAACATTAATGGTCGCAACCGGCCAGTCGACGTTATGCCGTCAGAAACACTCGCTTACACCCTTCGATATAAACTTGACCTAACCGGAACCAAAATTGGCTGTAATCGCGGCGAATGTGGCGCGTGTTCGGTGCTAATTAATGGCGTTCCAAACTATTCTTGTTCTGTCCTTACCCATAACGTCAAAGGTAAAGCAGTTACATCGATCGAGGGTATAAAGGGTTCGGATGGAAGTTTACATCCGATTCAGGCCGCATTCGTCACTGAAAATGCACCTCAATGCGGGTTTTGTACCCCAGGACAGGTGATTTCTGCAGTCGCGCTACTGAATAATAATCCACGACCCACAAAAGCTGAAGCCGCACGAGCTATGTCAGGCAACCTGTGTCGTTGTGGCGCTTATGAACACTACATAAACGGCGTATTGCGCGCCTCGGGGCAGATAGCATGAGTATGCACATTGGATTCGACTTCACACCGCCTGATGTCCCGGGAAAAGTAACTGGTGAAATAAAATACGCTGAAGATTATAAAAAAGAGGGAATGGTATTCGCGCGTTTACTCACGAGTCCGTTGCCCAGCGGACGAGTAGCCGGTATTGACGCCACCGAGGCACTTAGAATGGATGGTGTAGTTGGCATTTTTACAGCTGACGACCTCCCCCCAGTTCCGCCGCCCGGAAATCCAAGCTTAGCATCAAACTACGTTACTTATGTCGGGCAACCGATTTTAGCCATTGCCGCTGTGACAGAAGAAATTGCAGAGTCAGCTATTCAGAAAGTAAAAATTGATTTTGAGAGACGGCCATTTGTTGTTGACCCACTAACCAGCCTGGCGCCCGGTGGCCACAACGCTTACCCAGAAGGCAATGTACTGGTGCGAACAACCGAAGAAGGACCCGAGGGTAGCCCTATTCGTGGAGCAGAAATTCGCGATGTTAAATGGCCACAAACTGCTATTGATGCCCTTAAGTCAGGAAAAGAGCCAATTGGTGGCGAATTTACTACAGAATGGTCCTTTGGCAATATTGACGAAGCTTTTTCAAACGCAGAGGTTGTTGTTGAAGAACCCTTTGTAACAATGGGATACCCCCATCACTCGCTGGAAGCGAGAACTTCTATGGCGTATTGGGAGAACGGGAAATGTTATTTTCATGGCTCGTCTCAAAGCCAAAGTGCGAACAACAATGGGTTAGCTCGGTTATTAAATATCGACCCGGCGGATTTAGTCTTCATTAATGAGGCAACCGGCGGCGGGTTCGGCTCAAAAATAGGGGCGTATCCAATAATGGCGGTTTCTGGGAACTTTAGTCGCGTTCTAAATCGACCCGTGCAACTTCGAATTACACGCGAACAAGAGTTTTACATAGGATCTGCACGATCCGGTATGCAAGGTTGGATTAAAATGGCTGCGAACGCCAATGGCAAAGTTACCGCTGTAGATCTAGTGATTGTAAACGACGGAGGAGCCACTGGAGGTGGCAGCGGCAACTCCTCGGCGCAGCATGTTACGGTAGCCTACCAGCCGGAGAACATGCGGTACAGAGGCATCTCCGTTTACACAAACACGACCCCTCGCGGAGCCCAAAGAGGGCCGGGACAGAATGAGATGGCAGCGGTTCTTGCGCCGCTGGCAGACAAGGTAGCCAATCAGCTTGGTATAGATCGCGTAGCTTTTCGGCGGATCAATGCCATCGACAGCGATGGTTTCCAAGGGGGAAGTCAGGGTCCCGTTACTAGTGCATTCGTGAAAGAAGCGTTAGATCAAGGAATGCGAACATTTGGTTGGAAAGAAAAGTTAGAGCAACCAAAAGAAAATGGAAGTAAAGTCCGAGGAGTCGGTGTTGGCATTGGCTATCACGGGGCAGGAGGGCGTGGCTATGATGGGCTAGTTCGAATTGGCGTTGATGGAAAACTCTATATTCACAGTGGTGTCGGCAATCTCGGAACATACTCCTACGCAGGCACGTGTCGCGCCGCGGCAGAAGTACTCAAAATGCCTTGGAATCATTGCGAAATAATTAGAGGACGAACAGACAGGCATCTGCCTCATAGCTCTGGCCAAGGTGGATCTAACACAATATTCACGCACACCAGAACCAACTGGGTCGCAGCGCAAGACGCCGTTAGTAAGCTCAAAGAAATTGCATCTTCTGAGCATGGCGGCACCGCAGAGGATTACGAAATCGGGGAAGAACGTGTTTTCAATTTGCGCGATCCTAGTAAAAATCTCACTTACGCTCAAGCGGCCAGTAAAGCCATTGAATTGGGTGGTAAATTTAGTGGGGAAGTTGCACCCGCTGACATTAATCCGATCACTCAACGCGCGGTTGAGGGACTAGCGGGGACAGGCTTAATTGGCGTAGCAAAAGATAATTTGCCAGGTCAGGGACAACCGCCCGGCGTTCTCGTTGGCTTTTGTGAAATTGAACTCGACAGAGACACTGGAAAGTATCAAATACTTGATTACACAGCGATAGCTGATTGCGGAACAGTTGTGCATCCAAAAAACTTCGAAAATGCAATGCGCGGGGGCGCCGTGTGGGGTGTTGGCCTCGCTGCATTAGAGCGCCACGTTTATGATCCACAAAACGGGCTACCGGCAAATACAGGTCTCTATCAAGCTAAGCCGCCGACCTATCTCGATGTAAATCTTGATACACAAGCCGGAGCGGTTAACATCCCTGATCCACAAAATCCGACCGGTGGTCGCGGTATTGGAGAACCGACTCAGGGCGCCTCAGCGGCCGCACTTGCAAGCGCGATCAGTGACGCTCTTGACGGGCATCTATTTAATTCTGCACCAACAACAACTGACATGATTATTAATCACTTGGCTGGTAACGAATACAGCACCAAGTCACTGAAAACAAACACTTTCTGAGGTTATATATGCCATCTCATGACGTAATGCCAAATATGGAGCTTTTTCAACCCACCCAGGTTGAGGACGCGCTATCGCTCGCTGATCGCTTTGCGGAAAGGGGCTGGTTGGTCGGCGGAGGCCAAGACACATACGGCTGGCTTAAAGATCGGACTAAAACGACTGAAGCCCTTATTGATTTGAGCGCTATAAGTTCGCTTCGGGGAATTAAGGAGACTGAAGACGGGCTAGAGATAGGAGCTTTAACAACCCTCAGTGAAATCGGCGGCGACTTAAAAATACAACGAAGCTACAGCTTGCTATCAAAAGCAGCCGAAGTCGTTGCAAGTCCGCAAATAAGGAATATTGGCACAATCGGAGGAAATATTTCTCAAGATGTTAGATGCTGGTATTACCGTCGTGGCCTATCTTGCTATCGTGCAGGAGGAAATCTTTGCTATGCAGACACGCCCGAAGGGATGAATAGAGAACATGCGCTATTCGAAACTAGCAGATGTGTCGCGGCCAGCGCTTCAGATACCGCACCGGCGCTAGTCGCGCTTAATGCAACTATGGTAATCAAGAGCACTCAAGGTGAAAGGATGCTGTCGGCTGAAGATTACTTCGTTGGCCCGTCAATCGATATACAAAACACAACAGCCCTCCGACCGGGTGAGGTGCTGACAGCCGTCAGACTGCCGACAGATTGGGCAAATGCTTCGTTCTATTATGAAAAGGTCTCGGATCGAAACGTGTGGGATTTCTCATTGGTAAATGTCGCAGCGGCCTTTAAGTTAGATAACGAAATAATACAGGATTCAAGAATCGTTTGCGGCGCAGTTCAGTGTACGCCCCGACGAATTGTCAACGTAGAGAATGCTATTCGTGGTCAAGTAAAATCCCAAAAGACCGCTGATCTAGTCAGTGACAGCGCTACAGCAGGGGCAAAAGCACTCGCCCACAATGGTTTTAAAGTCCCTTTGATGAGAAATCTCGTGAAGCGCGCTATTGCCGCCTGAACACGGGACTCTACTCAAAGCCTGACTTCGCTGAATCACTGTGACCCCGCGACATCATGAAGTTTTGAATTTGATATCTGATATACGGAATTAAACCAAGTAGGATTGTCGTTTAAATTCGGAACAAGCTGGAAAACCTCACCACCCGCCTCCAAGAATTCATCCCGATATTCTATGCCAATCTCGTGGATAGTCTCGAGGCAATCAGAAACAAAAGACGGAGTAACCACAGCAATATTCTTCACGCCCCTGTTAACAAGGCTTTCCAAATGCTCGTCTAAATACGGCTGAATCCATGGCTGCTTTCCGAATCGAGATTGGAACGCAACAGAGTACTGGTCCTCGTTCCAGTCCAATTCTTGGACGATTCCACGTGTGGTGGCAACACATTGAGCTCGATAGCATAGTCTGTTTTTATCGGTTATCTGGTCACAGCAGGATCCAAAATTACAAACGCCATGAGCGTCAGCTTTCTTTAAATTAGACTCGGGTACCCCGTGATAACTAAATATGACGTGGTCGATTTTCGAGCTATCGATACTTTCCTTTATCAACTTGCTCCAAGCATTGATGAATGCTGGTTCCGAATACAGGTCGTCCACAAATTTTAAGGTCGGTGGTTCCGACCATTTACTCGCTGCTTTTTTCACTTCATGAAATACTGACGCGGTCGTTGCTGTTGAAAACTGTGGGAACATCGGGAGAACCAGTATGTCATCGCGCCCCAGCTTCTCGAATTCGGCCATCGCATCCCAAACGTAGGGGCTGCTGTAAGCCATGCCGTTGCGCACGACGACATCTACACCAGCCTTATCGTAGGCCTCTTGGACACTATCTCGTAGTTTGTCAGCGTAAACTTTCAATGGAGATCCTGCATCCATCCAGATTGCCTTGTAATCTTTTGCGATTTTTGGTGCTCGGAAGGGCAGGATAATCAGATTTCGAAGGAGCCAACGCCCGATAGGATTAAAATCAAAAACGAAGGGATCCGAGAAGAAAAATTTGTAAAACTTACGCAGGCCCTTCGCTGTCGGCTCCTCGGGGGTGCCAAGGTTCAATAACAGTACTGCTTTCCTAGACATAAGCCTTTTTCCTACGCAAAATTTGTTTGTGTTCGTTCACGTTTGTCACAGCATTAATATGAGATTTAGTACGTATCGCATCAAAGTTAAGTTCATAATGAAAAATCACCGCAAAATCGGCCGTATTCAATCAAAATGCTCTGATCTAAGCCTGGTTACAAGCCGTTAATAAAGTTGTTGCTTTTCTGCTTGAAATGGTTGAAGATCCTAAAAAAACCCTCTCTTTGGGAATTAAAGTAACACTATAATTATCAGTCTGAACACTTAGACGCTTAGGAGACTACTCCAATGTTATCAAAAAAACTTACTTGCGCATTCTCGCTTCTAACATGCCTTTCTCTGCTGGCGAATACAGGTCAGAGCGGAGAGCGGGTTGGAGACTTCGCGCTAATCGATCACACCGGCGCGTTCCAGCATATGTCTTGGTATAACGATCAAAACGCGATCGTCATTGTGGCGCACACTCCCAGCGACAACGAAACAAAAACACTCTCAAAACTGCAGAAGCTTAAAAACGAGTTTTCGAAGCAAAATGTTACCTTTTTTCTTATCAATCCTGGGCTAGAGACAGATCGCTCACGAGTAACCGCTGACCTCGAAAGGCGAAAGATAGATTTTGATGTCTTGATGGACGATGCTCAGCTGGTTTCCGAAATGCTCGGTTTGACGCGTATAGGAGAAGCGGTTGTCTACGACCCAACTTCTTTTGAGATAACCTATCGAGGAAGTGTTGATTCACTGGAATCCTCAGTTGAGCGACTCCTCGATGGTGGAGCAGGTGATTTTGTTACAACAGCTATACTGGGCGAGACCATTACGTATGATGCTGTCGATGCCCACAAGAACTTATCCTACACAACAGATATTGCTCCTATAATTGCGGATAACTGTGCGACATGCCACAGGGATGGAGGAATTGCCCCGTTTGCGATGGATAGTAATCTTGCGGTCCGGGGTTGGTCACCTATGATTAGAGAGGTTGTCCTGACCAAAAGAATGCCCCCAGGGCAGATCGACAACAAAGTCGGTCATAAAATCAAAAACGAAATGAATCTTAGTGATTCAGAAATGCAAAAACTAGTGCATTGGATTAACAATGGCTCTCAGGTAGATTCCGAAATCGATCCCCTCGCGAACTTAACTTGGCCAGAAACAAAATGGTCACTAGCAGGACAAATCGGCGAACCAGATTTAATTGTTAAGGTTCCCCCGCAAGCCATTCCAGCAACCGGTGTTCTTGATTATCGCGATATTCCCCTCGACCTTGGACTCACTGAGGATCGCTGGGTTAGAGCAAGCGAGGTTGCACCTGACAAAAAAGAAGTACTCCACCACATCATTACGACGGTTGTTCCACCTGAAGGACGTCCGGATCCGCAACAGATGTTGATGGGATTGATAGACAGCCTCCCCGAAGAAAAAGGCAACGCTGTCAGAGCAGAAATTTTCGCTGCAGTTGCGGGAGGTAACCAAGGTGCAATTGGCAATATCATAGGCAAACTATTGAAAGAAAATCCGAGCATTGGAATCGGACAGATCTTGGGAGGTAGCAATGATCTACCCCAGTTTGCGGGTTACGCACCTGGCAATGCCGTTTCGTTAGCACCAGAGGGTGCAGGTGGACTGCTCCGAGCAGGAAGTTCGCTTAGTCTTCAAATGCATTACACGACTTCCGGCAAGGAAGTCTCAGATGAAACCGAGATAGGTATTTACTTCTATCCAGAGGGCTATGTCCCAAAAGAACGTATGGCTGGCGGGGTTGGAAATGATTTCGACATAAGCATCCCAGCATTCGCAAAAGACCACCAGATGGAGGTCATCACCCCCATTACAGAGGACACCGACCTATATTCTTTGATGCCCCACATGCATTTCAGAGGTAAGCGTATGAAGTTCATGTTGGAATATCCAGACGGTAGAGATGAATTGCTGCTGTCTGTTCCTGACTACGACTTTAACTGGCAGCTCGTGCACGAACTTGAGGAGCCTCTGAGAGTTCCTGCGGGTTCGCAAATTAGAGCGATCGGCTCTTTCGATAACTCTGCCCAGAACGTAGCCAATCCTGACCCTAGTATCGATATTAGCTGGGGAGAGCAAAGCTTTGAAGAGATGTTCATGGGTTTCTATAGCTGGAAGAATCTTGATCAGAGTGGCGGCGACGATTAAAGGCTAAATTTAATTTCACTAAAAAGGGCGAGGGAATCTCGCCCTTTTTTTTTACAAACTCTTCAAAAAGCGGTTTTGACAGTATTAACGATTTTGGGACGTTGCTATCGACCAATCGCACTCAGCGCACTCGGGCTCAATATTATTTTCGCCTAAAATTTTGAAAATAAAATCCTTCCAATCTTGGTTCGGTTGCCACACAGTATTCATATCAGCCTTAGCAACCTCAATGTCCACTCCTTGATATATGACCCTGTACAAGAAGCTAAAAGCAGTAGCTCGAGCATTTACCTGACAATGCAACAGCGTTTTCTTTGCTTTATAACGCTCCATTGAATCTGCAAACACATAGAACTCTTCGGCTAATGGCGCGTCGAAAGAGACCGGAATGTGCAGATATTCCATCCCTAAGCCTTTTACAATCAGATCTGCATCAGCCAAGGCATTCCGATTATTCGTAAATGCTATATAAATTATTCGCTCAAACCCCTTATCCGCCAACACGGAAAACTGCTCTCGTGACGGCTGACCAGAGCTTGCAAAGCTCTCGCTATATTGGCGAAAATTAATGATCCCCCCTAGATCAGAATCGACCTCGTCAACCGAATACGACATCGCAGAAATACAGGCCAAAATGAACCCTAACAATTTTTTCTTCATTTTCTCTCTCCAGATAAAAAATCAGCCTCTAAACCTAACAATGTGCGTAAAGCCTCGTTTTCTAACTTGCGTGGTACGAAGATATGATCATGATTCTTCGCGGCAATAAAATTGGCGCTGATTTGATTTTTCGCAAGCTCGCTTGCAACCAGTCCGGTCAATCCTACAGCTTCTAAACTAGATTGAACCCTTAAAGAAATACGCGAGAACTCCCCTTCGTAAGGTAAATGCAATTCATCCGCCTGTTCTTTTAGTACGACCAAACTTAAACCTTCCTCTTCCTGAAAAGTAGCTATTGGAGAAACATTAGGTGGGAGCGCAGATACTATACTAAAAACATATGATTGCGGGTACAACCTAGGCGACAAGTTTTTTAACAAAGATCTTAAGTCTTTTTCTGAATTCCTCTTGCTCACTTTCACAGTGTCTCGCCCTCTTAAATCAATTAATTCGATGTCTTCTTCACTCACCTGTAAATTTTTGTACGAATGGTAAGACATCTTCAGGCTGAGCCAGCGTAAACCCCAACTTCTCGAATTTTTCAATATCCTTCCGGGAAGGAAAGGAATAATACTGCGATACATCCAACCCCTTCAAAGCAGCCTTAGGTGCTATTTCTTTGCCTGAGTCGATCTGATCAATTATATCCAAAACTAAACGGCTTCCTCGCTCATAAAGGGCAAGAACATGCCACAAATACGATTTTTCAACCTCTACCTTTAGGGCTGATTTACCCACAATCGGCCCCGAATCGATACTTTCGTCATCGATAAAGTGCAGGGTAGTTTTCAGCTCACTGTCACCCGCGACAAGAGCACGGAACGAGGCCATTACGCCTCTGTATCTCGGAAGATCTCCGGAATGCAAATTTAACACTCCGAAACTCGGAATACTAATCACTTCCTGTTGAAGTATCACGCCATACCGAATAGAAATCACCAGATCAGGCTCAGTTGATATAAAGTCTTTAAGTCCATCCCCATTAATATCGTTTAGCTCCTCTGGTTCAGCCGCACAATACCTGGACAGGCCAGCAAAACTTTGCAAGGACGCCTTTTCACTCCGCGAATTGTTTAAATCCAACAATGGAAAAATAACATCGTTAAAAAGACCCTGCTCAAAAAATTGAAGCTGCTTTAAAGCCGCAGGTATAGCCTCATTCTTTTTCCCTACTCGTGATGAAAAAAAAACAAACATACGATGATTGCTCAGGGCCGGTAAGATATAATTTAGAGCAACGCAACTCGGCAAATCTCTATTAACAAGCAAAGTAATATTCATCAACAACCCTCACAAGCAGACAAACTTCCTCAAATAAGACGTGCACCGTTGGGTACGCTTTGCGTTGGCATTGTTAAAACCACAGCTCCCTCCTGATTATGGAAGCCTGTTACTAAACACTCTGACATTATCGGCCCTATTTGTTTAGGTGGGAAATTCACTACCGCTAAAACTTGCTTACCAATCAACAATTCCGGATCATAAAGATCAGTAATTTGTGCGCTCGACTTCTTAAGACCTATCTCAGAACCAAAATCAATCAGAAGCTTCAGAGCGGGTCTTCGGGCTTCCTTAAACACCTCTGCCTCTATGACTGTTCCCGCTCTAAGCTCAACCTTTGTAAAATCGTCCCAACTTATCTGAGAATTATTCGAAGAATTCATCTATCACCAGTCCTAAAAAAATTAAAAAATTACAGATCAGTCTCTATTATAGAAAAACTATTTTCTCCATTCGCGCCGAAAGACAGCCTCTTATTCAAGCATTTAGGGCGTGGTCCATTCTCGTGACTCACATACAAAATCCTCGTTCGACTATTTTCCACTATTGTATCGGTAATATTGATAAAATTGGCTATATGCTCGTCATCGAGTCCTACGCAAGCTTCATCAAGAATTAGCACACGAGGCAGCTTAACCATCGCTCTTGCTAGTAAAACGAGTCGTTGCTGCCCAAATGACAGTTCCGCATACGACTCGGCAAAACATACGCTCGGTACAATCGACCTCAACCAAAGCTTACTAGTTTCGATTTGTTTGCTGCTCGGCTCTGAGAAAAGTCCGAGCGAATCAAAAAATCCAGACACAACAACCTCGATCACAGACCGGGTCTGAAGATACCGATAATGAATTTCATTTGAAACCACGCCGAAATTTGCTTTCGTTTCCCAAATAGTTTCTCCAGAACCTCGCAGACGACCGAATAAGAAAACCTTCTGACCATAGGCCATGTGATTCTCTCCATTGATCAACGAGAGAAGCGTTGACTTTCCGCACCCGTTGGGGCCCTCAATAAGCACATTATGTTCTGAGCTCATACTCCAAGAGAAATTTCTCAGTACATTTTTGGTTCCATAGCTTGCATTTACATTACGTAATTCTACAAGTAATTCTAGAGAGGTCGGCTCAGAGCTACTTTTTTCAAGTAATTTCTCAAGGTTAGTCGTCGCCCAAAGTTGCGGATTTACTAGAGACTTATAATGAGAGCTTTTCATGACCTCACCCCAAGACCCTAAAGCCTCACAACAAAGATTAAATCCGTCACGCCTAAGTAAAATGAACTTGTCGGAGCCATCTAAAATCTGCCCAGGTCGACGACAAAGTTCTATTACGGTCTGACCGGTGTTTTTCACTTTCGATAAAGTATCACGTATTTTTTGTTCCGACTCACGATCAATACTCTCTAATACATTATCCAAAACTAATATTTGCGGTGCGCCGTCTCGAACAGCATAGAGTGCTCTAGCGAGCTGCGCTCTCCGCAGCTGTCCCGACGAAAGATAGCGGATACCTTGATTTATAACTTTGCTTAAACCTAAATCCTCAAGTAACTGATAAAGCGAACTGTCATCTTGATCAACTCTAGCAGTGGAAACAAATCTGCGGACTGAGGTGCCCTCATCTCGGGCAGTATCATCGTATTCACTAACATCAAAACGTTTCTCTCGAACCAGCAAACGCTTCTGTTCTTCAAAACTTATATTATGAACATCCAATGAAGAAACAAATCCCTGATCAAACAAAACATAGATCGCCGATTCTCGACATTGACCGGTGAGCAAGTCAGCAACTATATTTTTCCCAGATCCGTTTCCTCCCAGTAGTACCAAATGCTCTCCCTGATTTACTTCAATTTCATCAACGAGAAGAACAATATTCTGCCCCCTTCTGACTTTAGCCTTTGTGAGCAGGATCATTGGAGAATCAGAATTGGGAAGCATACTCGGCAACTAAAATATCCTACGCACCAATTGGCGAACTTTTTTTGTCACCGAAGTCGTAGATAGAGAGCGCAGTTCCTCTGAAGTTTTAGGGATCCATAATGGTTCTCTATAAGCAGGTTGCTCTCTCGAACCTTCCATCGGAGTGACGTATTCACAGTCAGAAAAAAAATAATGCGTAACTTGCGAATGCCGAGTTCGCCTCGGGTCCAACTGCTCAGCGCCCCCATGAAGAAGATTCGGGTGCCAGATAATAGCCTCACCTCTTTTTAGCAATCCAAATTCTGCAACAAGTCCGTTGTCCCTAATCAAGCGATCGATGCATTCTTCATACTTGTGATAATTTGAGTACCCTGTTTTTAGATTAAAATCTTGCATTGAATACTCAGGCAATTTATGACTTCCCGGATAATACTGTAGGGGACCATTCGCTCTATCAATGTCTTCCAATGCGACCCAAACGCCGGCCATGAAACCCCTTGGTATCGAATTAAAATGAATGGTATCCGAATGCGACCGCTGACGTGTGCCGACCGGAAAATTCAACGTTTGAAAAGGAAGAGGCTCACGTCCAAACAATTGTTTAAGCGCGGAAAGCACAGCTGAAGAAACAGCAACCTCACGCACTGCATTTACACTCTTCCACGCATCCTGAACACGCCGTGGCGCCCCAAACTCTGAACAAGGTTGTTTTCGATACAAATATGAGACGTGTGTAACAATCTCATCAAGCAATAATTTTGCAAACTTAAAATCAATGATCAAGTAACCGACTTCAGCAAATTTTTCACATTGATTTTCAGTGAGAACTTTCATCTAAACACCAAATTTTAAGCGTCATTTTTCAATGCTCTACAGAGTTTAAATACCGAGAGCTCAGCTGAACCACCCTTTGTAATGATAGCGCCCAACATAAATCGTTGCGGTGGCTCAATAATGCTTCTAGTATACAAGCCAATCTAAAATCTAGTAAGTAAGTATTTATACTATCAACAAGCGTTGGAAGATAGGCATCAAGCAGTGAGAAAAAAACAGAATCATTTCTTTTATTTAGCATTAGGCCTCTTGCTAACACAGACCACTCTAGCGGAAGGTTGGGCTGAAGGATTTGATTTGTTTATGAACAACTGTTCCGAATGCCATCAGAGAAGCGGGCGAGGAATTAAGGGCATCTATCCTTCACTGATAAAAAGTGAAATAGTCACAGGAAATGGATTAGATATCGCGCAAGTTCTGATTATTGGACGTGGAGAGATGCCTTCTTTCGCAGACGCAATGACAGCAAAAGAAATGGCGCAGATAATAAACTACATCCGTCACGCATGGGGCAATGAAAAAAATCTCAAAACCAATGTCAACGTTTCGGCTGATAATATTCTCCAGCTTCTTCAAAAGTAGGAATATATTCTTCTTGTCAAAAGCCATTAAAAATATCCTCGCAGCGCTTAAATCTTAATTGAACTGCCTGTGGTGTCGTTGCAATTAGCGTTGATCTTTTTATAAAAACCCATAAAATCCTGATTGATTCAAATGACGCTTGATCAAAGGTCGTGAAATGACAATGAATTTCGTACCACCAACAGCCGACATAGATCCGCAATTCAAGCCTTATCTTCGGTGTCCCCCGAGGATCTCTTACTCACAGCCGACAGACTCATGGCTAACCAGAAATCTTATTTCCTCTCTGGAGGTTATTTTAGGTAGGCGACGCATTGAGAAAACGTACTACAAACTGAAAGAGGACGATTTTGATATCAGAAAATTCTTTGGCGATGCTTTAAAGGAAGCTAAAATCAAAGTAGAACTTAATAAGGAAAAGTTCGATAACATTCCCAGAACCGGCCCTCTCCTTTTCGTGGCTAACCATCCTTTCGGAGTAATTGACGGGATCATCCTATGCGATATCGCAGCGCAAGTCCGTGGCGACCTGCGCATTATGCTTAACTCTATACTCTGCCAAGATGTAACTATCGCTCCGCATTTGCTCCCCATCGACTTTAACTCATCAAAAGAAGCCACCAGAACTAATATCCGCAGCAAGCAACTCGCGCTAAAAGCCTTATCATTAAACATTCCCGTCCTAATGTTTCCATCTGGGATGGTGTCCACTGCCGATAAATTTGGTTTTGGCAACATTAAGGACGCCCCATGGACAACATTTGCAGCTAAGTTAATTTTGGAAGCCAAGCCAACGGTCGTGCCTATCCACTTCCATGGGAGAAACAGCCGATTATTTCATGTGGCCTCACACATCGCGGAACCACTTCGAATGGCACTTTTAATCCACGAGGCCCTAAAAAAATTCAATGGATCTCTGAGAGTAGATATTGGTGACCCTATTTTAACCCAAGACTTTGCTCCTTACTCTTCCAGACAAAGCGTAACCACCTATCTCTACGACAAAGTCAGCTCTTTGGGAGCAGCAGCGAAGACAACGCCAGAGAGTCAGCGTAGATAAGACGCACCATTTACATCGATCACCGTGCCTGTCGAAAACTCAGCACCCTCTGAAGCAAGAAACAAAACAGCATGTGCCACTTCCTCTGGCTGAGCAATTCGACCCAAAGGAGACTGAGCTCTAACTTCAGCTCCTTTTTCAGACGCCATCAAATCTGCGGAAAGGTCTGTCTCCACGAACCCCGGTGCCACCGTCCCTACAAAAATCTTGTGAGGAGCTAAAGAAACTGCCAACGACTGTCCCAAGGAGATAAGACCGGCCTTGCTAGCCCCATATGCCGGTTTTTCAGGCTCACCTCTGTAGGCACCTCGGGAAGCAACATTAACTATCCTACCACCGCCGGCAGCAATCATATGTTGAGATGCACAAAAGGAAAGATTAGCCGGACCGAATAGATTGCATGCCAGTGTTTTTTTCCAGATGTCTTGCCAATCGTCATAGCCTACACTGTCAACAGAATGATTGATTCCGATACCTGCATTATTTACGACTNTGTCTAACCCGCCAAGACCAGCTAAACAACGAGAAAAAGCTAACGCTGTAACTTCGGGGGATGAAAGATCAGCTTTAACAATCAGATGTTCGTATTCTGGATTAAATTCGCAAATTCTCTTCAACGTCTGATTTGCACGCTCCTGATCATCGCGAAAGACCATTGCAACGTGAGCTCCTCGCTGAGCAAAAGCTGAAGAAATAGCAAAGCCAATCCCTCGAGTACCACCTGTAACAATAACTCTCTTTCCTTCAAAGTCCATAAGCCCAACTCTTTAAAAATTTTCAAACTAATTTGTAAAATCCTTCCTCACTGATTGACAAGCCTCTCACTTGTCTCCCAAAGCCACTCAGCATCCTCCAGATTCGTTGCCCACTCCGACACCTCTTTAATCATTTAATCTTATGTAAAAGAAATTGTATTTTTTCCATTGACGTTATTTACAAATCCAGACCTTCCCAAAAAATCTTGGTCTAACATTGCATTTAAAACTCCTCCTTCGTTTCCGATATTAGAGACAAACCGTCGGCCGCTCAATTTTTCTCGTGCGATAACGATCCCATAATCGGGCTCACCCTTTTTATGAACAACGGTGTAAGTCTCCACTGTCGATTCTCCGTGCGGAGTCTTAGTCACTTCTGGACTAGGCATGTCGTCAAGGCCAAGCTGATAACTTGAAGCCTTTTCTCGCCCCCACCTACCGCGCGAAGGAGTCGCTGAATAAATTCCTGCAGCATGCTTCGTCAAACATCCCCCGATAGCCGTTATCATTCCAAAAGCCTGCCGCTTATCTCGCAGTTTCTTAATAATCTCTNCTATNGCATGCATGGAATAATTGTTACCTGGCCCGCCAAAAAACGGCAGCCCCCCTGTCAACGTCAACCCTTGCCTATCAGTTACATCGATTTTTAAACTTTTACACGCAATTTGAACAGCTGCCGGAAAACAGGAGTACAAATCAAAATAATCTATCGCACCGGAGTATAATTCAGCCATCTCAAACGCTTGATAAAAAGTCTCATTCATCGCAGGCGATGAGTGGTAATCAATCCTCTCAAGGGGTAACAATTTGTCATTTGCTTCCGCACAGCCATGTAAAAAGACCCACTTGCTTGGATCGATGCCTAACTCTCTAGCCTTGCCGACCGACGTCATAATAACTGATGCCGACTGGTTGACATTTTCCATAGCATTTACAAATTTTGGATACGGAAAACCAATTAAACGGTTATCTTCAGTCNCCGCCGCAAGCTGCTTCACCGTGCGAATAGTTCTGAATGTTGCAAATGGGTTGTCAGCGGCCACCTCGCTAAATGGCGCAAAGATTGCTCCCATATGAGCGAAATGTTCTTTTACATTATGTCCTAACTCGCCGCGAATCGCCTGCTCGAACAACGGGTAGGTATTAACAGGAATCCCAACCCCATGAGCTAGTTCATGAGCACTGGTTATAATTTCACCTTGTCCGCGATCTTCCAAAGAACCGGAACTATTCTCCTCCCAATTAGGGGTAAGTCCCGTTCGTAGCGCTTGTTTCGTTGTCCTTATGGCCTCAGCACCAGCAAGAAGAACAATTTCAACGTCACCCTCTGAAATACGTTGGGCCATTTCATTGATAAATTTTTGCGGAGTGTTGCCACCAATACTGCCGTATATACTATTCGCGGGTTCAGCCCCAATTCTAGATGCGATTGCACGCGGCGGGTTCTGTGCACGACCAAAAGAATTAGACATCCTTGGCCGATTATGTGAATCCGCGAAAAGCCGCACAACCGCTATCGTGTCAATCGCTTTAACGAGAAGCATACGACCTGATTTGCCTAAACCGGTGTCGGCAATCGCGGTCTCAGCCGAGATCGCTGCCAAATCCATCGGTGATCGTAATTTTTCCGAGGTCTCTTCCTTATCAGTAAACTGACCTCCACCGACAAGTATCGGTGTTGAATTTTCTATCATTTTGATTAACCTTTATAGAGAAATAACTCTAACTTAATTGCTTGTAATGGTGGAGAAAAAAATATCAGAGTACGTAAACCCCTCACTAATGACTAGTAATACCAGTAAAAACGATAAAAAAATCACAACGTTTACTATTTTTTAATTAAGACTTTCCACGAGAAAATGTTCGGATTAATGTTTATCGTGAAAATTTTACTGTTAAATTTCGGAAACACTCGACGTAGTTATTTTTTGATCCTATAGTACGCGACTTTAAAACCTAACAGATACACCTAAAAGGGATTTGATTCATTGATTACAGTAGCAAATATAACGATGCAATTTGGCGCAAAACCGCTATTTGAGAATATTTCAGTAAAATTCGGCGAGGGGAATAGGTACGGATTAATCGGAGCGAATGGGTGCGGGAAAAGCACTTTCATGAAAATTCTCGAAGGAAACCTTAAAGCCACTAGTGGAAATGTATCGCTTACACCAAATGAACGCTTAGGAACGCTAAATCAAGACCAATTTGCCTATGAGAACTATACTGTCATCGACACTGTAATTATGGGTCATTCACAACTTTGGGATATCAAGAAAGAACGTGACCGAATTTATAGCCTTGCGGATATGTCGGAAGAAGAAGGGATGCGTGTTGCAGAACTTGAAGTCGCATTCGCGGAGCTAGATGGTTATAGCGCAGAAAGTCGTGCTGGTGAGTTATTACTTGGCGCTGGCGTTGAGCAAGAACTGCACCTCGGTCAAATGTCCGAAGTTGCGCCAGGTTGGAAGCTACGTGTTCTTTTAGCACAGGCTCTTTTCGCTGACCCCGACATCTTGCTCTTAGACGAGCCCACAAATAATTTGGATATTAATGCTATTCGTTGGCTAGAGGAAACATTGACTCAACGCAAGTCAACGATGTTAATAATCTCTCACGATAGGCACTTCCTTAACACTGTTTGCACTCATATGGCCGATATTGACTACGGCGAACTCAGAGTTTACCCAGGCAACTATGACGACTTTATGGTTGCATCAACGGCCGCCCGAGAACGCTTGCAATCAATCAATGCAAAAAAATCAGCCCAAATTTCAGACCTACAGCAATTTGTCAGTCGGTTTTCGGCAAACGCCTCGAAAGCCAAACAAGCTACTTCCCGAGCTAAACAATTAGAAAAAATAAAACTTGAAGATGTAAAGCCATCTAGTCGCGTAAACCCATACATACGGTTTAATCAAGACAAAAAACTCCACCGACAAGCCCTCGTTATTGAAAATCTTTCACAAAGCTTTGACGACGAGACTTTGTTTAGCGATTGCCAAATGATTGTCCCCGCCGGAACTAAAATGGCCATCATTGGGGAAAATGGTGCCGGGAAATCGACCTTTTTGCGTTGCCTTGTAAACGAACTGACGCCGCAGAGTGGTGTTATAAATTGGGCGGAGAATGCGCGAATCGGTTATTGCCCTCAGGACAATACATCAGATTTTTCTGAGAATCTGACTGTGTTTGAGTGGATGAGTCAGTGGCGGAAACCTTCACATGATGACTTAATTGTCAGGGCAACATTAGGCCGACTCCTTTTCCCTTCTGACGACGCAAACAAAAAAGTACAAGTTTGCTCGGGTGGTGAGAAAAATCGACTTCTTTTCGGCAAGCTAATGATGCAAGATCCTAATGTTTTAATAATGGACGAACCTACCAACCATATGGATATGGAGGCCATCGAATCATTAAATCTTGCCCTAGAGTTATATGAAGGGACTTTGATTTTCGTGAGCCATGACCGAGAGTTCGTCTCATCTTTAGCCAACCGAATCGTTGAGATTCGAAATAAAAAAATTAACGACTTTCACGGCGACTACAACGAATTTCTCACGAAAAAACTTAACGTTAAGTAGTCGTAAATAGAGACAAGCTTTGGTAAGTCAATAGAAAGTCTCCCTGAGGCCCAAAGAAGCGATAACTAAATGTCGACTGACGCAGATAAAATTTTACAAACCATATTCGGTTACACGTCTTTCCGATCGCCACAGAAAGAGATTATTGAGTCAATTAGCGGTGGCGACGATGCGCTTGTTCTTATGCCAACCGGCGGAGGAAAGTCCCTTTGCTATCAAATCCCTGCACTTCTTCGCGATGGTTGCGGTATTGTAATTTCGCCACTTATCGCACTTATGCAGGACCAAGTTAGTGCACTTCGCCTTCTTGGTGTAAACGCGTCCTTTCTTAACTCCACACTCGAACGCGATGAAGAAACATTTATTGAGCACCAACTTAAAATAGGCGCTCTCGATCTTTTATACATCGCGCCAGAACGATTATTACAAAATCGCACGATCGCTTTGCTAAAAAACACCACAATTGCATTGTTTGCTATTGATGAGGCCCATTGTGTATCACAATGGGGTCATGATTTCAGGGCTGATTATCTTGAGCTGTCGATCTTATGTAAATTATTTCCTGAGGTCCCTCGTATCGCCCTGACCGCGACAGCTGATGATCGAACCCGTAGCGAAATAATTAAACAACTTAAGCTAGAACATGCGCCACATTACGTTGCTGGGTTCGATCGTCCAAACATCAGATATCGAATAGCATTAAAAAAAAATACTAAGCAGCAATTTCTTGGGTTTTTGAAAAACGAGCATCAGGGAGAATCTGGCATCGTCTATTGCCTCTCCCGAAACAAAGTTGATCAAATAGCAAACTGGCTGAAAACTCAAAAATTTAAAGCGCTTCCTTATCACGCGGGAATCCCGAGCAATAAACGAGCAGAATATCAAGCCCGCTTCCTGCGAGAAGAAGGCATTATTATAGTCGCTACGATTGCCTTCGGCATGGGAATAGACAAACCAGACGTCCGCTTTGTCGCGCATTTAGATCTCCCCAAAACGATAGAAGCCTATTACCAAGAAACGGGCAGGGCTGGTAGAGACGGCCTGCCCGCTAACGCTTGGATGGTCTACGGTTTACAAGATGTAATCAAACTGCGGCAGATGATGCAGAATTCAGAGGGAAGCGAGGAACACAAGCGCGCCGAGCAACACCGACTCAACGCAATGCTGGGCTTATGTGAGATAACCTCATGTCGTAGGCAGGCACTTTTATCCTATTTTGATGAACATCTGAGTGATGCATGCGGCAATTGTGACACTTGCATTGAGCCACCCCGAACCTGGGAGGGAACTGAATTCGCTCGAATGGCACTCAGCGCGGCTTACAGGACAGGCCAAAGATTTGGTGTAAATCATTTAATCGATGTTTTGCGCGGCGCTGAAACTGATAAAGTTTTCCAATTTGAGCATCATCATCTCCCAGCATACGGTATTGGAAGATTGCTCAGTGCAAACGATTGGCGTTCTGTATTTCGACAATTAGTTGCCCGTGGTTTTTTAAGTGTCGACATTGAGCGGTTTGGAGCGCTGCGATTGGAGGAAGTTTGCCGCCCATTGCTCCGGGGAGAGGCAAAAATAGAACTACGGAAGGACCCGGATAAGGCCTCAACAAAACGCCAGACTCGGACCCCACTTCCATCAGATATTGATATCGCGCTCTGGGAAGCGCTTCGGGAGTGTAGAAGGTCATTTGCTTCAGAGCTCGGGATTCCTCCATATGTGGTTTTCAATGATGCTTCGCTTACAGAAATGTGCCAAATGCTCCCAACAGATTTCGATAATTTTTCAATGATTAGCGGCGTTGGAGAGCGAAAATTAGAAAAATATGGCCCGGCGTTCATATCGGTGATTAGCGAACATCTCGCTAGCTACTGAGCCGTCCCAACAAAGAAATCAACGGCTCTGCCAGCCACATTTCGTTACAACTCAAACTCGCGTTAACCGATATAATAACGATCAAATAATTAAGCTCTTCGTCCAAAAATGCGCTATTGTTAAATCACAAAAAAACGCAAAGAGGTCGGTATGAATAAATTCCCAATCCAACCGCAAGGTGCCCTGCTCACGGAATCATTTGAACCTGCGGCCGCTAACGGTCTCATCAACAGACGCCAACTTTTAAGCCTGGGTCTGAAAAGCGCAACCATAGCCGGATCTGCATCTATGCTAAGTTCGACTACCTCAGCGCAAAGCGCTGCATTGGAAATTCCTGCATGGTCAAAGACACCAGGACCCGGCTCAAGTGACTACGGATCGCCATCCTCTTTTACCAATGCCAAACGGATGGCAGGAAATCCGAACCCTTTGTATCCTGGCGGAGGTGCTTCTCGCTCCCCACTCCATCAGCTTCAAGGCAGCATTACTCCCAGCGGCCTTCATTTTGAAAGGCATCATGCCGGTACCCCTGCCATAAATCCGGCTGGCCACAAGCTTGTCATCAACGGTTTGGTCAATCGCCCCTTAAGCTTTGATTATGAAGACCTATTGCAATATCCGATGATTAGTAGGGTTCATTTTCTTGAATGCTCCGGTAATAGTGGAGCACTATTTGGCGATGATGCTCCGGACGGCAGTGCCCAAAGCATTCACGGACTCGTATCTTGCTCTGAGTGGACAGGGATTAAACTTAGCTCGCTACTCGAGGAAGCCGGAATAAGCTCCTCTGCGACGTGGGTCAGCGCGGTCGGAGCAGACGCTGCCAGTATGGGACGCTCGCTGCCCATCGACAAAGCCCTTGATGATGTAATGCTCGCGCTGTTTCAGAATGGCGAGCCTCTGCGGCCAGAGCAAGGCTATCCCATGCGACTCTTTGTTCCAGGATGGGAAGGAAACGTCAGCGTTAAGTGGCTTACTCAGCTCAAAGTGACGAACGCGCCCAGTCAGTTTAGGGATGAAACTAGCAAATATACAGACACATTGAAAAATCGTAAAAGTCGCCAATTCACCTTCCCTATGGATGTGAAGTCTATTATTACCTCGCCCTCCGGACAGATGAAATTATCCAGACAGGGTTTATATGAGCTCACTGGAATCGCTTGGTCTGGTGGCGGACGCATCACACAGGTAGAGGTCAGCGCAGACGGCGGCAAGACATGGGCCATGGCCGAAATCGATTCCCAACTTGGTGAGAAGGCACTCGCCCGCTTCAGAATTCCCTGGAACTGGAACGGCGGAGAGGCAGTGCTGCAAAGCCGTGCGACCGATAGCAGCGGAATCATACAACCGACACGAGACGCGTTGGTAGCGGCAAAAAATCAGATCAATTACCGCCCTTTCTATCACTACAATGCAATTCAGAGCTGGGCGGTCAATAGGAATGGGGAGGTCAGCAATGTTTATGCGTGATAGGCACAAAAATATCGCGAAATTAATCGCATGCTTTGCGGTGCTAACGACAACGCTGAGCTTGAAAGCGCAGACACCGCAGCTCGGAAATGTACTTGAACCCGCTGCACTAAATGGCTTTGATCTTATCGCGGCCCCCGACGGCTCAGGGCTCCCAGTTGGCAGCGGCACTGCATCTCAGGGAAAACTAGTCTACGAAACCCAATGCCAGGTCTGTCATGGGGAAAAAGGCGAGGGAAACGGCTCAGCAAACCGCCTTGTTGGTGGAAATATGCAATCTGATGATGCACCTATTCGCACCGTCGGCAGCTTTTGGCCTCACGCAACCACATTATTCGATTACGTTAGAAGAGCAATGCCAGCGACTGCCCCGAAATCATTGAGCAACACAGAGGTCTATCAAGTCATTGCTTATATTCTCCACATGAACGGTCTGGTCGGTCTTAACGAAATAATTGACCGACGGAGCCTGTTACAAATCGAAATGCCGAACAGTGAGGGTTTTATCGATAACAGCAACATTCGTTAAAATCTGACTCTCTCAAATCACATAAAAACTGGTGCGGCTTTATGCCGCGCGGCTTTGTGTCACATTTTAACCACCTATATTATTGCGTAACCTATCTAAACCATCTCTGATATAACTCAATAATTTTATAAAAAAACCTACTTTTACTAAGCGAGAAAATTTTAATGTCTTATCCCGTCTCACGAAAATTTGTTTTGGCCACCACGCTCGTATGCACCCTTTTAAGCCAGCTAAGCCACAGTCAAGAAATCTCGTTATCAAAACTATCTGGCGCGCCAGAACTAGCAGACTTTATTTCCTCTGAAGATATGAGGCCTATCTCGAGTCTCGCTCAATCTATGACTAAGATCGAATCCTTTATACAGCGGCTTCCAGACGATGGTGAGCCTGCCTCGCAACGCACCGAAGTCTATCTCGGTTACGACTCAACTGAACTTCACGCAATATTTCTCGCTTTCGATGATGAACCTGGGCTTATACGGGCCAACATCTCTTCAAGAGAAAACTTTGAGGGAGACGATTCAGTTGAACTGATAATTGATACTTTTAATGCACAAAGAGCCGCCTTCGCGTTTAGGACCAACCCCGTGGGGATCCAGTGGGATGCGCGCTGGACAGAAGGAGCATCGCGCAGGGGCGGATTTGACACCACACTCGAGGCCGTGTGGGACAGTGAAGGACAGCTAACCAATCAAGGGTATGCCGTTAAAATGTCAATACCACTGCGGAGCCTCCGATTTCCAGAAGCTGAGGATCAAATATGGCGGGTGCAAGTTGGTCGAAATATCGCAAGACTTGATGAACAGAATTACTGGCCACATTACTCGATCAGTAAAGAAGGTCGACTAAATCAAACTGCCCTGATGTCAGGTATTACTGACGTCGCCCCCGGCAATAATACTCAAATTATCCCCTTCATTTTCGCAAGAGAAATAGACGCTCTAGATCCCGACGCAACAGGCGGACCAATGTTTAATACAAAGTCTGAGCAAGACGTTGGGCTAGACGCAAAATTCATTTTTAACGATGCCATCGTCCTTGATCTCACACTAAATCCTGATTTCAGCCAAGTCGAATCAGATCAACCACAAGTCACAATTAACGAACGATTTGAAGTTCAGTTCCCAGAGCGCCGACCTTTCTTCGTCGAGAACGCCGATTTTTTTGCAACCGATTCTAATCTTGTTTTCACAAGACGCATCGTCGATCCAGAGGGAGGTATACGCCTCACTGGAAAAACTGGTGACTATGGATTCGGTGCAATTATGATAAACGACGAGGCACCAGGGTTAAATCGCGCCGCCGATGACCCTTTGAACGGAGAAAAGGCAAACATCGCCATACTTAGGGGCTTCAGAGACTTCTCAGCTCAGAACCGAGTGGGATTTCTCATTACCGATAGAGAGCTTGGGGACGGATACAATCGGGTCGGCAGCCTTGACGGCCGATTTAAGTTAAACGCCAATTGGGTCACACAGATGCAAGCTGTCGCGACTGAGAGCGAACATCATGCCGGTGGGGAGAAAACCACAGGCTATCAGCGGAATATCGCCGTAAACCGCTCTGGACGCACATTTAATAACCATACCCACTACATCGCTACGACAAAAGACTTCCGAACTGAACTCGGCTTTGCTAATCGATATTTTAAAGCCGACACCGAAGGGCTGCACCAAAGGCTGAACTTTAATTTCTATCCGGATGAATCGACGATCAATAGTTGGGGGGCAACACTCTTTCCAGTGTATCTTCAGGACATGGAAGGACAAAAACTTTTTAGTCAAATAAGCGCGAGTGCAGAGATAAAATTTGCGACAAGTCAGTTCAGTGCATCGATTGCTGATTACGAGGAAATTTTGCGGCCCCAAGATTTTAACGGGTTAGCCAGTAATCAGTCCTATAGTTACGACGACATAACGCTTCGCTATTCAAACACCGTCTTAGAGAGCCTCAACTTGCAGGCCTCAATTCGCGACGGCAAGGCTCTTAACGTAGTGCCCCGAAGCGGCACAATGCCTGGAGTGGCCAACACTCGCAGAGTTAGCGTTGATGCGCTTTGGAGGCCTATTGACCGGCTGCGTGTCGCAAATACTTACCTCGACACTCAATTAGAGACGCTCAGCGGAACTTCGATTTTCACGAATAGGATTATGCGTTCAAATTGGAACTATCAGTTTACCCGCGAGTGGTCCTTACGTTTCATTGCTCAATATGACGAGACCGACGCAGGGCCTGCGACACGCCTCGTAGATGATGAAAACCTCAATTTTGACTTGCTTCTTAGATACGTTATTAACCCATGGTCAGCGTTGTATGTTGGCTACAACACAAACCGAAGTAATTTCGATATCGTGGACATGGAAGGCGAACGTGAACTCGTAATCGCAAATGAACTCCGAAACGACGGCGAACAATTCTTTGTAAAGTTCTCATACCTTTTCCAACGATAAAGTCTAACTATTTCTCGAGGCGCGCGGCAACTAGTCGGGCGCACTCACCGGGGTGAGGAAAACGATTTAACCGACCCTTACTAAATATGATGTCGTCACCGAGGAACACATCAAAGACCCCACCTTTACTTGCCACCTTTGTTATATCGATACGTGGGAGACTATCTTTTATCTCAGCGAACACACGGTCCGCTTCCGGCAGATAGTTTCACTCTGCACAATAGGTAATTTCGATGTTCTTACTCATAAATCCACACCCATTTTTTTAACCAAAACACAAAGTAATTTATTCCAGCGACCACAGAAAAACTGCTATCTAAATGATCTCCTGTACAAACCTCTGCGCACATAAAAATGTAACAATTAATAACACCTTTGCTACTATACTGTTCACGCTCATTGGTTTAAATTTTATTCCAGTTTATACCATTGTACATGCTAGAATAAGCCGAAACGTAGCGTTTTTAGGCAGTCGATTGTCAGCACCCCCAGACGGAGATTAACCCATGTCAAAGTGGCATCAGTTTTCTAGAAAAAGATCAACAATAGCACCGCTTGTGGTGATTCTTTGGCTACTAGCAGGGTCCAGCGGAGCCCAATCAACCAACTTCCTCAGAGCTACTTACCCCGAACTTGCAACCCTTTTCAATGCTTTTGATCTAACTCATGCTCAAGCCTTTGAAGAGATTATGACTATTAATGAAAATCAATATGCACAATCGGCGAGAGATCAACTTGAAGAGCACCTCAGCATGATGGCCAATATGACCATGCAAGACATGATGTCTTCTGGCATGAATCATGGTGGCGGGATGCATATGGGCATGAATATGAGCGGCCCCTACGGCGACCTGGAAATTGAGGCTCGCATTGGTTTGCGTAAAACGATGCAGGGACAACATACTGAAGAAGCCGCTTCACGAGCGTTTTCTGGAAGCTCAATACTAGACTCTCGCACTGCTCAAGTGTTGTCGCGCGGCCGTGATTTTGAAAACACAGTACTAGCTATTTACCTCGACGAAAGTATTAATGACAAACTTGATGCGCTGGACACTGCAATCGATAATTATTTAAGCGATGACGCCCACTCTGTAGCTTCATCGCCAAAAGACAGTGGTTTTATCTTAACACACCCCCAAGCAACGGCGTTCAAAACAGCCTTCCCCCGATTGAGCGCTTTTCAATGGACCCAACAATGGCTGCAGCTTGCTAGCATCGAAGCAATCATTCGTGAGCACGTTGACTCGCAATTTGACAACGGAATCCCCATCGCGCTTGAACGTTTTTGGAACAAAATTGGTTCCGCAGGTGGAATGACCATGTTCCCTGCGCCGACAGAGTTACCCATGACACCAGCCATTGCTCCAGATCTTTACAGCCAATCC
>PAEL01000019.1 GCA_002700775.1 Gammaproteobacteria bacterium
CATGCGATTTCTCCGAAAATTTTCATTCAACCTAAAGACCCAAAGAATTTTTTAATGGCAACAAGAACTCTTCATACGGCTTCCACCTCGCTACTCCGAACTTTGACACCGGTTGCCGAACCTGTTCGGCGCTTGGAGTTCTAACGTTTCGCTTATTCTTATAGAAATGCAAACACTCCTCTTCAAAATCAAGTCCGCAAAAATCTAACATCCGCCTGACCTCTCCCTCAAGATCGTCAATTACATCTTCATTATTTACTCGCAAGACAAAATTAGGGAGAACTTCATCCCAATGCGTCATAAGTTTGACGTAATCTTTGTAATATTGACCGAGGTCAGAAAGATCGTATGAAAATTCTTGCCCCTCCGCAAAAAGCTGCTTGAAACCACTAAAGCAACAGTCCATTGCGTTGCGTCGCGCATCGATAATCTTTGCGTTTGGAAGTATTAGTTTGATAAGACCAATATGCCTAAAATTATTTGGCATTTTATCAATAAAGTACGGCGAGCCTTGCCTATGAATTTGAGTGTCTTCAATAAATTTTTCCCCAAACCTACAAAATTCCTCGTTCTCTAGTTTATTTAAAACACCCGGGTATCCAATAGTCTCGTCATCTACCGTTCTTCGTCGTAATTGTTGAGACAACGAAAGAATATTTGGTAGTTCCAAGGTTCCATCTACTTTACTGTGGCTAGATAATATTTGCTCGAGTAGAGTAGAACCGGCTCGGGGCAGTCCCACAATAAAAATCGGGGCACCCGAGACGTTCCCCACCCCATTCCTTGCTGAGAAAAAAGCCCGGTCACAAACACTCTTTTGCAGCTCAAATTCCTCACTCATTTTCTCCGCACTATACCGACTCTGGGTCTTTTTAAGCTTATTGCCCTTTTCATAAAACTTGAACGACTGAGGAAAATCTTTGCCATCCTCATAAGCTTTTCCAAGAGAAAAACTCATATATACCCTATCCATGAACGACAGATTCGGATCCTCAACGAGTTCGGCCAATAGACTCATTTCATTTTGATCAAAGCGATAAGTCTTCAAATTTGCGAGGGCGTAATAGGCCTCTCCGTGCCCTCGATTAGATCGAATCGCCATCTTATACGACCTAACAGCATCATCAGAGCGACCTATCGTTTTGAGAGCATGGCCCTTCGTGGTGTGTGTTAATGGATCATCTGGCAAATCATTTAAAATCTCGTCAAAGATCTGTATCGCCGTATCAAAATCTCCGGTCTGCATGGATTCAATTGCGAAAATTGATCTAAACTGATGGTTTTTAGGTGCTCCTTTCAACAACTCTCTCGATTGAGTTAACGCTTTTTCATAGTTCTGCCTTTTCCTCAACGCACTAATGTAATCTATCCTCGCCTGTGTATTTTCCGGCTCGAGAGCTACCGCTGTCTCCAGCAAATACTCGGCATCATCAAATACCCCCAGACGTATTCCTATCTCCGCTAAGAGCCTCATACCCTCCACGTGATTCGGTACCTGAGTCATAAACTGACGACATAAATTTTCTGCTTTGAGTAACTTTCCTTGAGAAATCAAATCAGTCACTGCCACGAGGGGTTTTGGCAACTTCAACAGATAGTCAAGTTGATTCTGGACTTGCTCAATTCTGTGAGTTTGGTTTGTTTTTCTAAGGATATCGATTTGTGAGCGAAAACTAGACTCCAAAGCTGAATTATAAAAATTCGCGCGCTCATACGCGCGCAACGCGTGTCCAAATTTACCCATTGTTCGGTAAGTGTGGCCCTCTTCCTGATGTGCGCGACCATGATCCGGCGACAAACTCTTCAGTTTTTCTAAGCAAGAGAGGGCGCGATCAAATTGGTTAAGATACCGATTGCACACTGCTTGCAAGTAAAGCGCTTCGGTACTCTTTTCAATCTCCGCAGGTGAGTCATCAAGTAATTTCAGAGCCGCTTCAAATTCTTTTGCGACTATTTTCTCTTTAGCTTCAACCAAAGTCTGCGCAATATCTTCCACGATGACTCCTAGAAACTCGACATTCTAAAATGCAACAGGCACCGAAAGGTGCCTGCGAACTTTAACAAAATTTGACACATTAAAAATCGTATGTCACCCGAACTCCAGCTGTAAGAGGTCGCGCATAGGTAACTCGCTGCCGATCGTAAGCAAATGACCGAGCTACTTCTGCAAGCTCGTTAGTAATATTGTCGGCAAAGAATTCTGCTGACCACTGATCTTGTCGCACCCCAGCTGTAAAGCCTAACATCATCCAATCATCAATCCGGTCCCGGTTAATCGTGATTATGTCACTGTAAGCCTCGTCGGAATAAGAAAGGTGTGGCATAAAGTGAGCGACCCTTCCAGAACCAATATCCCACTCATAGCGAGCCCGAAGGCTGAATTGAAATTCGGGCGCAAAGGCCAGCGAATCTCCCAAAATAACATCGTTTGTTGGAGTTATTACGCGCGTAATCTCGGAATCAATGAAAGAAAATGCTCCGGAAAGCGTCAAGCCGTCGATGCCCTCAGGGGCCCAAGTAATATCACCTTCAAAACCATTTACCTCCGCATCCGCTGCATTGTCCGAGAAGAAGAGGTTTGTAATACTTGGATCGAAAATTGTTGTCTGCAAATTCTCTATATCAGAGGAAAAAATCGCCGCGTTAAACCTCAAAGTTGAATCAAGCAAATCAAGCTTCCAACCAAGCTCATAATTTGTCAGCTCATCCGTGTCAACACTAAACGGAACCGTAAATGTCCCAGCAGGATTAGTCTTCCCGCCCGGGCGATTTAAGAGTCCGGGTCTAAAACCCTCGGAAAAGGTCGCATAGACCAAAGAGTCCGAAGTCGGCGTCCAATTCAAACTCAGCTTCGTAATTGAACCGTCAGTCGAGGCTGTGTCTGGATTAGGAGAACTGAAAAGCGTGTCTAAGTTATTACCCGCATTATTATCTTCGGTCGCGCCAAAATTACCGAATGATCCAGCGGCACTTCCTTGCAGGTCGACTTCAATGTCATACCAACGCGCTCCCGCAACAATCGCAAATTGATCGTTTAAATCAAAAGTCACCTCTCCAAACACGCCTTTTTGAGTATCAGTTCGGAGAACATCGTTTCGAAATATAACACCGCTCGGCCACTGACCCTGATCTTTTATGTTCGCGCCTTGTGCAGAAAAATTTGGACCGAATCCTTTCGTCCCGTTGAATGCTATAGCCTGCGTCGAACCTGGATAAGTGAAGTTATTAAACTCGCGCAACTCTAAATCACTATAAAACCCGCCGAATGTAGCCCGAATTGAACGATCAGCATCTGTTGTAAATCGCAATTCATGCGTATTAAGCTCGGACTCGGTTAAACTGTTTACATATAGAGCTGGCGACTGACAGGTACCAGAGGGATCTGCGCTTCCGGGATAAGAAACGCTCGCATCACAAACGTAGTAAGGTAGGTATTGTCCAACAAAAAGATAATCCGAATAATCAACTACTTGATCTGACTCCCGATCAGTATAAGCCCCAGTGTAAATCGCTTCGAGAGCGCCAATTCTGCCTTCTAAGGTCCAATTAGTATTGGTAAACGAATCCTCTAAGCTGTCGTCCTGATAACGCTGGATCTCATAATCAGATAATGACGGGTCGGAGAAAAATACGCCGTCGGTCTCGAGGTCTTGCTGCGAATGAGCCACGGTCAACCGCCAGTCCGGGTTGATTTCCCAAAGCCCAGTCAAACGAAAACCTGAATACGTGACGTCATTAAAATCTTCTTCAACTCTTGCACCATTATCCGCATCAATAAAAGTCACGCCACTTAAGTCTGACTTTGACTGAAATCCAGCTCGTCCCGAACTCACGGGCAACCCATTAGCGCGTATACGACCCTCGGGGCGGAACCGGGCACTCTCTCTCGCGTTGAGCCGGCCCGCAACGTTATCGATGTAACCTCCTTGATTATCAACATACACGACACCGCGAACCGCGAAATTGTCTGTCAAAGGCAAGTTGACGACAGCCTCAACGTTGTTACTCATTTCACCATTCTTTGTAAAAGAAGTTCCAAATTTTACGTTGGCGTCCGTCGATGAGAGGTCAGGCTTATTTGTTATCAGCCTCACAGTTCCTGCCTGCGAGCTTGCGCCAAAAAGCGTACCTTGCGGTCCCGATAAAACCTCTATTCTAGATAAGTCTGCGGCATAGACGTCTAAATTTCGTCCCGGCTGGGCCATCGGCTGCTCATCTAAATAGAGCGCCACATTCGGCGCCAGTCCAGCAACCCCGGCCGTTGTTAATCCTGGTGTGGTTGAGGCAACGCCGCGAATGTATATCGTATTTTGTCCGGGACCACTGCCCCCTGCTGTTACGTTCGGCAATTGCAGCAAGTAATCCTCGAAATTTGAGATCCCAAGCTGGTTGAGTGTCTCTTCTTCCATAGCTGACACGGCAACCGGGATATCTTGCATACTCTGTCTACGCTTTGTTGCCGTTACAAAAATTTCTTCGATTTGAGCAACGGCTGGCATAGAGGCAACACTGGCAATTGCAATCGCTGCCACTAATGGCTTCTTAGAAAACATAACTCTCCCCGTGACATCTATTTAGTTTTTTAAATCTGACTGTTGATTTTGACAGTATATAGACTTGAAAGTATTTTTCATCCTATTTTATTATGAAGTGAAAGCAGTTTTTAGATCCGACTTGTGGTTAAGAAGGCTTTTGACTCAAACTTAGTATATTTTAATTCATATATATCAGTAATTTATACTTATTTTGGTGCTTTAAACAACTTGAGCTATCATTCAAAGGAGATCACAAGGTACTTTCACCTATTAAGACTACAAGAATTGTCTTCTTAATAAATTTTGGTAGTTGCAGTTTTAATCGCAACGCTTTATCTAGTAAGATGCCATCGAACTTTGGAAGGACGCGCGAGTGAACTCAAAAATGAACGACTACGACAACCTGCTGATTGCTTTGCGGAAGATCACCCGCGCAATAGACTTGCACTCTAAAAGGTTATTGAAGGAATCGGGATTAACCACGTCGCAACTACTCGTCATCACTGCAATCGACAAGCTCGATAAAGCAACACCATCGAGCGTCGCTCGAGAAATCCTTCTCTCGCAAGGGACCGTCACTAACTTGATCATTAGGATGGAGAAAAAAGGGCTTTTGCAACGCGTCAAGGCCGAAGACGACAAGCGATCCGTATGCCTAACCTTAACTGAGATGGGGAGAACGCGACTAGCCGACGCTCCCGAAACTCTTCAAGCCGAGTTTTTAATCGAGTACAGGAAGCTGGAGTCATGGGAACGGCAAATGCTTATTAGTTCAGTAGAGCGCATCGCCACCATGATGGACGCAAAAAATATCGATGCATCACCGATTTTAACGAGCGGCGAAATCCAACAGTCCTTTTAAAACTAAAAGAAAATCTAAAAAATTTCAAAATTTTCCTATGCCGGTAATCATACCTGCAGCAGCAGTTTCATTTGTTTGTCTGTCAATGAAAATAAACCCACCAAGGACCTGGCTTTCTTCATAAAGGTCGAAGACGAGCAGATCTTCTAAATCAATACTCACCTGACCTATTTCATTTAAACTCAACTCATTAGTAGGTTGTTCAGTAAGATTTTCTAACTCTATTTTACTGTGAAAAGCAGACACCTTACCTGAACAAATCCTTGTGCCTATTTTAATATCATAGGTTACATTCGCCACGAGCGGATTATTAACCATCCAAACTAAGGTACAATCTATTCTTCTTCCCTCCATCATCCCTTGGCCTTCGTGAACAAAAATATCACCCCTGCTCGCTTCAATCTCTGAGTCAAATATTAAAGTGACCGCCATGCCATCGGTTGCACAATCGAGCTCTCCTTCATAGGTAACAATTGCTTTCACAGTTCCTCTTTTTTGACTCGGAAGAATTCTTACAACATCACCTTTTCGAACAAAACCTGACGCGACCGTTCCACAAAAACCACTAAGATTTGAACTTATGTGATTAACGTACTGGATCGGTAATCGAAACTGAGAGGTGTTACTCTTACTAACAATTTGCGCCTCTTCTAGCATTGAGATAAGTGTCCCGGCATGAAACCAGGGCGTTTTTGAGCTTAAAGTAACGACGTTGTCGCCGTCCAGGGCAGACACTGGAATGCAAGAAACCTCAATATCACCTAACCCATTAAAGAACGTTTTGCAGTCGAAGCAAATTTTTTCAAAACTTTCTCTATCAAAACCCACCAAGTCCATCTTATTTATTGCTAGTATAAATTTTTTGATTCCCAACAAAGAGGCAATGAAACTGTGCCTGCGGGTTTGTGGTTGTAAGCCGCATCTTGCATCTATCAAAATTACCGCCAAATCGCTGTTTGACGCTCCCGTTACCATATTACGGGTGTACTGCTCGTGCCCGGGCGTATCAATTAAGATAAACTTTCTTCTAATTGTAGAAAAGTATCGATACGCCACATCAATAGTAATCCCTAACTCTTTCTCTGACTGTAATCCATCAACCAAGAGAGACAGGTCTGCTGTATTTTCGTTTCTAAATTCCGAGGTTTCACTCTTTATGGCATCGATTTGATCCTCATAGACGACGTCGGAATCATACAAGAGCCGACCAATTAGGGAGCTCTTACCATGATCAACACTTCCACAAATCAAAATCCGAAGAAGCGCTTTTTTTTTATCTAAGGGATATTCCAAAATTTGTCCACTTTTTAACTTGTCTAACTTTCTTCTGACCGAAAAAATTTGTTCGTTTTATAGATCCTAAAAGTACCCCTTTCTTTTTTTCTGCTCCATTGACCCTATTGAGTCAACGTCAATAAGCCGTCCCTGACGCTCTGAGTTCTCTGCACCTTTTATTTCTGTTATTACTTCAGACACGCTTCTCGCAGTCGATGACACGGCCCCACTGAGGGGATAACATCCAAGGGTCCGAAATCTCACAAACTCCTCTTTTGCTTTTTTTCTAAGTTCAGTTGGCATTCTTTCATCGTCGACTAAAATTTTAGTTCCATCTATGTCAACGACAGCTCTGGCCCTCGCAAAGTACAAGGACACAACTTCTATTCTTTTGAATAGGATGTATTCCCAAACATCGAGCTCGGTCCAATTTGACAATGGAAATGCTCTGATACTCTCCGTTGGATTAATTCTGGTATTGTATATATTCCAAAGCTCCGGCCTCTGATCGCTTGGGTTCCACATGTGCTCGTCGTTACGGAACGAAAAAATCCGCTCCTTTGCGCGCGACCTCTCCTCGTCTCGCCGAGCTCCTCCCATTGCCGCATCGAAACCATGATGATTGAGCGCCTGCTTTAAGCCCACTGTTTTCATTACATCAGTATAGTGACCGGGGTCATGAGAGAAAGGGTTTAACCCGTCTTTTATCCCTTCCTGATTGATATGCACAAGCATTTTAATGCCTAGTTTGGCACCCAATGCATCGCGAAATTTAATCATTTCACGAAATTTCCATGTCGTATCAACATGGAGCAGCGGAAAAGGAGGCAATGCCGGATAAAAAGCTTTTAACGCTAAATGCAGCATGACAGAGGAGTCTTTTCCAGCGGAATAAAGCATTACGGGGTTTTCAAATTCGGCAGCAACCTCCCGAATAATATGAATGCTTTCAGCTTCAAGCTGAGACAAATGTGAAAACGAAGAGATATGCATATATTCCTTAGGTTTTTGGCAGCTCGCCGTTCTTTTTCAAAACCTGCCATGGAAAAAATCCGTTTCCACCAACTATCATCCGCCGAATACCCCAAGTGAGTGTATTTGGGATTAAAAATAAAATCATCACTAAGGGGACTAAGACGAACACTGTCGCGAATCCTCGTAAAGCAAGAGCCGCTCCGCCAGACAGCGTGAGTCCTAAAACAAATCCAATCCAGTGGATTATCAATCCAAATTTTTCCCGCATATTAAATTCATTCATTAACAACTCAAGGCCGGCTTGTGAATTTATATTCAAACTCACGTAACATATGATTAGACAAACGCAGCGTGAAGCTTAACATAGTTAAGAAAATTTCGGGCTCAGACATTGAAGAGAATTGAACCGTTGTTTGCCCTTTTAACCAGATATAATATAACCAAGCTCTAAGAAATGGAGACCAAACCAATCTATTTAGAACAAATGATGAGCTTACTAACCATAAAAAAAACACCATGATAAGCAATATTCTTCTTACAATTAGTTCGCTGGAATTGGCTGGTGTGCTTTTCGGCGTGATAGCCGTGTGGTTGTTAATAAGACAAAATATCTGGACCTGGCCCTTTGGTATTTTCTATATTGCTATATCACTCCATATCTTTTATGCCTCGAAACTGTATGCCGACTTTGCTCTTCATATTTTCTACTTGCTCATGCATCTATATGGCTGGGTCTATTGGCTCCAAACGGACACTGAGAAAAAGTTAAAGGCCAACATCCGCAGGGAAAAACAGAGGATGCTTCTTGCTTTATCAGTCTTGAGCTTAATCTGTATCTTTATTAGCGGATATTTGTTGTCCAGATTTTCTGATGCGGATTTACCATACTGGGACAGTACAACAAGTATCTTAAGCTTATCCGCTATGTGGTTACAAAGTCGAAAAAGAATCGAGTGCTGGGGGCTTTGGCTTTTTATCGATATTATTGCCGCCGGCGTATATTTTTATAAAGGAATATTTTTTTATAGCCTATTGTACGTCCTATACATTGGCATGGCAGTGCTAGGATTTAAGACATGGCAAAAAAGTTATCTTCATGAACACACCAATCATAGTCATCACCGGAGCTGAATGCTCTGGAAAAACCACTCTAGCAACACAGCTTTCTGAACGCTGGGGCCGTCCGCTTGTCCCCGAAATCGCAAGAACTTATTTAGAAAAAGCTCCAAATTACCACAGAGATGACCTGCTAATAATCGCAAAGCTGCAGCATGAAAAGGAGAGGGAGATCCTAAATCAATCCTTGAATAAAATAATTTGCGATACAGATTTACTTGTCATTATGATTTGGAGTGAGTTTAAGTACGGGACCTGCGACCCTTGGATTTACAACACATTTGAAAAAACCTTAAAGCGAGATAAGTTGGATAGGCACTACCTTCTTTGCGACTATAAAATTCCTTGGGAGCATGATGGTCTGCGTGAAAACCCAAACAACCGAGGCGAATTGTTCAATCGCTATACTGAAAAGCTTCAACATTATGGGCTAGCTCATTCTTTGGTAACCGGTGAAAAAAAAGAACGTCTAGAAAAAATTTTGTTATTCTAAATTTATATTGTAAAAGAGAATTAACTAAATTATATTGACAATTCCTAAGGGGTGGCCTAGGCCTGAGAATATGACCCTTCGAACCTGACCCAGGTTGTACTGGCGTAGGGATAGGTAACCGCGAACCCTGTCGATCGAAGATAGATTCTGTACTTCAAAGCCAACCCCCAAAATTGAAAATAGTAAATTCTATTGGGGTTTTTATGTTCAGAATTGTAATTGCTTTCTCCGCTATCATACTGGCTAACTCATCCCTTACTGCGCAATCGAATACTGCGACAATAGACGAAATCATCGTTACAGCAGATTATCGAAAGTCGAACGCACTGGATATTTCGTCCAGCATTAGCGTCGTGGGCTCTGAAATTATTGAGAAAAAAAACGCCCACCACCTTGAGGAAATCTTGCTTAACGCACCCAACGTCAATTCATCCTCAGGCTCTTCTCGTGCTCGTTTTTATCAAATCAGAGGAATCGGGGAGCGCGGTCAATTTTCTGAGCCGTTAAATTCGTCAGTAGGAGTTATTATTGATGGAATCGACTTCAGTGGTATCGGTACTACAGCATTACTTTACGACGTTGAGCAAGTTGAGATCTTGCTCGGGCCCCAGGGGACACGCTACGGATCGAATGCTTTAGCGGGGCTAATAAATATAGCAAGCAAATCACCATCAGCAAGCGCAACTTATGGACTACAACTTGAAAACGCCAACTATGATAGTGAAGGCCTCTCTGGATACCTGTCGGGACCAATCTCTGAAAAATTACGATACAGATTTTCAGCTCAAAATCATTCAACAGACGGTTTCAACAACAATCAATTTTTGAGAAAAAATACCAGTTTTCGAGATGAGAGAGTAATGCGGGGCCAACTCGAGTGGTCTCCCTCGGAACATACGCAGATCGATATTGTATCCTCATATATAAATATTAATAATGGTTATGACGCGTTCTCCTTAGACAACACACGTGACACACTTTCAGATGAACCTGGCGCAGATCGGCAAAAATCTAAAACTGTAAGCGCAAACCTGTCACTTACCCAGTTTGAAAAATTTAGGGTTGAAACTCTGCTGGGCTATGCGAATTCAAAAATTGACTACGGATACGATGAGGACTGGGTCTTTGATGGATTTCATCCTTGGGAATACTCCTCGACCGATCAGTACTTACGTAAAAAGGAAACTAAAAGCGGCGAGATTCGGTTTGTGTCGACCGATTCAGGTTTAATATTTTCTGATACTACCGATTGGGTTTTCGGCGTTTATGTTCTGCAGCAACAGTCTCATTTGCAAAGAAACTACACTTTCCTTCCTGAGAATTTCTACAGCAAGTATCGAACCAATCGATCCTCTGCCTATGCAGAACTAAACTCGCAGTTGGGTGAAAATTGGAACTTAACGCTCGGAGTGCGTGCAGAACACTTCAACGCGGCCTACAACGATTCCAACCAAATTGATTTTGCACCCAACAAGAATTTATTTGGCGGAAAAGCCGCACTAACTTACACAACAGGTCAGGACAACATGCTTTATGCCAGCATTTCTCGGGGTTATAAAACCGGCGGGTTTAATACTGATGGGACTCTCGACAGAGAGTTTCGCGAATTTGATGCGGAGGAATTGTTAAATTATGAACTAGGATTTAAGGGCTCCCTATACAATGAAAAAATAAGAACTCAGGTAACACTCTTTTTTATGGACAGGGACGACGTTCAAATTTCTAGTTCTCTTGTTCAAACTCGCTCAGATGGGAGTTCTGAATTTATAGAATATATCGGAAATGCTGCGAGCGGATCCAATCACGGCGTAGAAGTGTCTGGAGAGTTTAATGCGACTGAAAGAGTTATGCTTTACAGCTCGGCTGGTATTTTGAAAACCAAATACAAAACCTTCATCAACTCCGCCGGTGAAAACTTAAATGGTAGACAACAAGCTCACGCGCCAAATTATCAATACACGTTAGGAATCAGCGCTAAGATCAATTCTGTTTTAGAATTTGATGCTAACTTGCAAGGCAGAGACAGGTTTTATTTCTCCGATAGCCACAGTGGTCAATCAGAAAAATACAACCTACTTAATGCTAGCGTGAGATACAGCCGGAAAAACTGGAGGCTCACTATCTGGGGAAGGAATATTAACAACAAGGACTACTTAGTCCGTGGTTTTTTCTTTGGTAATGATCCGAGAGATAACTATAACCCTAAAAGCTATACACAATTAGGTGAGCCCGCGCGATATGGCATAACGCTTAACTTAGACTTTTAGCACTGAAAGCGAAATCGTTTAATGATGAATTTACTATTATCAGCATACTTATGCCTTTACCTTTATTGCTTCTTTTACTAACTGAACCTTTCTTTTTAAATCATCCAAATCATCACCAAGAACGGTAACGTGACCCATTTTCCGATGCGGCTTGGTGATGGGTTTGCCATAAAGAAAAATATTTGATCCTTGGATAGCTAAAAGTTTTTCTAATCCTTCATAGACTGCCGGGCCGGTGTATCCCTCTTCTCCCAGCAGGTTCACCATTACTGAAGGCTTTGTGATTGCTGTCGAGCCAAGAGGCAAACCAATAATTGCCCGAAGATGTTGCTCATACTGAGAGGTATCATTGGCGTTAATCGTGTGATGACCGCTGTTGTGAGGGCGTGGCGCTATCTCATTGACTAAGACTTCACCGTCTCTTGTGACAAACATTTCTACTGCGAGTATTCCAACCATATCGAGCCTCTCGATGGTTTTTTCAGCCAGCTCCTTTGCAGTTTGCTGAATCTCGGTGGGCAGCGAACTCGGAGAGACCAAGTAATCCACCAAATTCAAGGTTGGATGAAAGACACATTCAACAACTGGAAACACACTGATTTCGCCCTTAACATTTCTGGCCGCAATGACAGAAATTTCAGATTGAAAGTTTATAACCTCCTCTAATAACCCACGATCATCGAAGGCCTTTGGTATATCGTGTTTGCTTTCTAGTTTTCGCACGCCTCCGCCATCATACCCTCCTTTCCCTAACTTGTTATACGCCGGAAAAAATCCAACCTGGGCTTCTATATCGCTACGGTTTTCCACCAAAACAAAGTCAGCTGTCGGTATTTCATTATCTATATAAAATTGTTTCTGAACCCGTTTATCCTGAATGATTTGTATCACACGTGGCTGAGGGTAAACCGCAACACCCTCCCTCTCAAGTTGAAAGAGGGCTTCAACGTTAACGTTTTCTATCTCAATGGTGAGCATATCAAGCTGTTTACCAAAAGAATAAACAGCCTCAAAATCAAGCAATGATCCTTTCGTATACTCACTCGCTAAGACACTGCAAGGTCCGTCCTCACTCGGGTCAAGCACACAGGGCGTCACATTAAAATTAGAACAGGCTTGCAACAGCATACGACCGAGTTGTCCGCCACCGATAATGCCTAGTTTAAAGTCTTGGTAAAATGCTTTCATATTTTGTGAGAGATATAAAAATCAGGACGCCATGTTAGGGATTAGAGTAGCTTCTGTCACGCAATAATATTCCTCGAAAAAAAGCTAGTTTAAAAATCAGGAGCTGAAAACATTTTTATCCCACGAGATATATTCCTGAGCTAAATTCCTTGCTGTCCAAAAAAAACGCTTACATAACTCGCAAAAGCTTGCCGTTTTTATAGAGGGTTTAACCTGTCACCAGGATCAATTCTTTACGATACAACGGCACACCTCCTCAAAATCGGCGACAAATAAACTTAGTTATCGAATATCTTCAATCGCACTGTATGGCACAGACCATAGATCCTTATCGCCGAAACCGCCGGAGCGCTCAGAGTCAAAAAAGAAAGTCTTGAAATTTGGAGAAAATGCAGGACAACGGTCGTTCTGATCAGAATTAACTCGCCCGCCAAGATTTACCAATTCTCCCCAGATCCCATCGGCGTTGCGCGTGGTTACAAAAATATCTTCTCCGCCAAACCCACCCTCTCGAATGCTTGTAACGTAGAGCGAATTTCCGTCAGGTGAAGGCAGAGAATGATGTTCTGTAGCTGCTGAATTAACGTTGGGGCCAAGGTTTCTCGCATCTTGCCATACCCCGTCTATCCGCTCCGATGTCCAAATATCGTTCCCACCGAATCCTCCTGGACGAGTCGAAGTCCAATAAGCAGTTTCCCATTCCTCTCCTGCAAAATAGAGACAGTGGTCGGCGTATGCAGAGTTTATCGGCCCGTCCAAATTGCGAGGTGACGTCCAGCTTCTTCCGACAAGATCACTAACCCAGATATCCATCCCACCCTTGCCTCCTGGCCTAGTACTCATGATATATAGTTGCTGGCCATCCGGAGACAGTAAGGGCTCAACCTCCAAATAGTCTCTTGTGCTGACTTCCCATACAATCGACGGCTCGGTCCACTCTGTTCCCTGAAGGTGGCTAACACAGATATCGGAACCCTTCTCGCCTTGCCGGTCGAAGCAATTGAAATACATTGTCTGACCATCCGCCGTGAAAGTAGGTTCAGCATCCCGAGCCGACGAATTTATCACCGCGCCCATATTCTCCAGTTCGAGAGCCGAGGTGTGCTTTTTCACGAACGGCAAGACTACATTTACAATCGCTTCGAGGCTAGGTGCTACCTTAAAGGAGGAGTTTTTGATTAACGTAGTCGCAGCCCTAGAGTTCACCTTTGGGTGTAAAAAGTCGATCTCGTCGCCGTGATGGAGTATGAGTGTGGCAGGTACATCGAGTGCTATAAGCTGCTCGTCTGTCATTCCGAGCGTCGTTTTTGCACGAAAGGAGGCTAGGTGCTCTCCAGTCATCTTCATTGTAGCCAAGAAGTCTTCTACGTTTTGTTCAAAAAAAATTTCTTTCAGTTCCGAACTATTGCGCTCCAAATATGCCTCCCACAGTGGCGTTTGAGCTACTGCTTCCATCGAGGTCAAACTATCATCTCTTAAAAAGCTCAAAAAATATTCGTCCGACAGGCGCTGCGCAGCGATTGGGCCGCCCGTGAGCGGCGCAATGATGAGTGCGTCCACCTGCTCAGGGTGCCGCTCTGCTAAAACCATATTTGAGCGGGATCCAGAAGACATCCCATAAAATATTGCAGATTCAATCCCTAACCGGTGTAACAGGACATGGAGGTCCTCTGCCTCCTCAGCACCCAAAGGTTCGTCATTTGCAAAAGAGACCTCTGACCGCCCAAGATTACGCCGATCCATGATAATGACTTTTAAGTCACTCGAGGCAGCGGCCAGATTTTTTGCAAATGCGCCGAAACCTTCGATGTCTCCCATGCCGCCGGGAGTGACAATCAATGGGATCGCTCCCCCTGGGTTGTAAATTTCTACGTTTAAGGTCATCTCGCGGTCAGGCCTCAGATCTACTCTGAGATTTTCCACTTGGACACTATCCGAACCTGCAGCAGGAGCCGCCTTAAACAAAACTTCGATCCAGATATTATTGGCGGCACCCTTAAATAAAGTGGGGTCCGGATTAAAATTCGGGTCAGTGTTAATCCGTGATTCTTGGGCGGCTATGACCGAATTAGTTAGGAGGGCCGATGCGAAAAAAATAGAGAGTGTAGTCGCTTTGATCATGGAGGCTCCTGAGCGCTGAGATCGTTATGAATTTAATAAAGGACCGAGCAGTCCTAATCAAAATCGAATATAGAACTGATTAGTCCTTAAAGCAAGAATAATCTGCCGTGTTACGATATGATAGAAATCCTTACGAATAGTTGATTTGATTTTCTATGGCCGGACGACCACGTAAATTCAACCTTGAGGCTGCTTATAATGCCGCAACAGACCTCTTTTGGGTTCAAGGTTATGAAACAACCTCACTAGACCAGCTGCTCCTCATGATGCAATTATCAAAGAGTAGCTTTTACCAAACCTTTAGCTCGAAAAAAAATCTATTTGAACAATGCCTCTCGCGCTACGACGAGCAGTCGGTTGTAGATATGCAACAAGCGCTTGCCGGGGCACCCTCGGCTATCGATTTCATAAGAACCACATTTTCTCAGTTATCGGCAGAAGCTCAAAGGCCCTCTGGCAGGAGAGGTTGCTTAATTATGAACACTGTCGTTGAATTTGCACAACGCGATATTAAGGTAGCTCGTATTTTTAAGAGAAATATAAAATCGACGAAAAAAATCTTCACCGAAGCGGTAACATCCGCGCAAACCTCAGGCGAGATCAGTGAAACGCTTGATCCGGCTATTGTTGCAGATTTCCTAGTCACGACTATAATCGGTTTAAAATCTCAGGCGAGAGCAGGCAGCAGCAGCAAAAAAATCGCCGACATTGCTGGCCTTGTAGTCGCTAGTATTATAAACACCACCGAGTCATAGCTATTTATGGGAAACATTTGAAATGACTGTTGCAGACTTTTGTGCGACAGTGAAAACCTGCCCCGCTGACGTAAGCGCTATAATTCCGAGCGAGAAATTAAAGCTACAAGATATATTTAAGGGATGAGAAATATTTTAAAATTTTTTAGAAAAAACTTGCTTCCAATGATATTTTTAATTCCGTTTTCTACGACCTCGTATGCAGATATTTTTTTAGTCTGCGAGGAAACGGAATGGGAGTTTTCTTACGTCAGCGCCGGGCTCAGATTCATGCAGTTAGACGAATTAAATGAGATAGCTTATTGGTTTCCAGTATATATTCCATACCAACCTGCCGCTTCCATGCCAGACTGGAATGACATCGTAGAAAACGGCTGGGGACTCAATCCGAATAAGCGCTACCGAGCAAATTTTAATGTCGATACTATTTATGTTAGGCCGATTGGCATGACAAATACCTACTTCTTTGAAATTAATCGGACCTCAGGGGACATTGTCCTTAAAGAGACAAACCGCCCCCTCAAAGAGGGAACGCAGTCCGGTACCTGCACTCCCCATGAAAAAGAAGATTTCCTGGGATTATTTAAGGAACAGCAAGAAAAATTTAACCAATTTAAAGGCATGTTTTTAGAGCAAAGAGCTTTCTAAAAGCGATTCAAATTTTTTAACTGAGAGTCTAGATAACAACAAAACATGAAGAAAAGTTACGTAGCATATGTTCTTTTGATTTTTTTAATTCCAAACTTAGGTGACGCAGCCGATAATTTTGTTTCACCTCGGACTGCTTGGGGCTTTCCCGATCTTCAGGGGGTTTGGAACTTTTCGTCAGACACGCCAATGCAACGCCCAGCCAAGTATGGGGTGCGAAAATATTTGACCGAAGAAGAATTGGCGCAAATCAAAGCTGAAACTGAGGCGTCAGACAAACGCTCCGATGCGGCAATACCGGGCACAGGCGTTGACGAGTCTTATAATGACTTCTGGATCGAAAGCGCTGGAATAGGTCAGAACCGGTTAACGTCACATATCTTTTATCCAGAGGACGGGAGGATGCCAGCAACAAAGATGACCGCAAAAAAAGGCGTGTTTGGCCAGCGTCCAGTCCGCAATGCTATCGGCGTTAATTTTGCGACCAATGGACCCGAGGATCGCCCCCTCTCTGATCGCTGTATCGTCGGTTTCAACTCTGGTCCCCCAGTCTCACCAAGTTTTTACAACAATAATTTACAAATTATTCAGAACAAAGACCACGTGGTAATCATAACCGAAATGATTCACGATGCTCGGATCGTTCCGCTCGGAGATCAAGCCCATGCGCCATCCGAAATCGGCCTCTGGTCCGGAGATTCCCGCGGGCATTGGGAGGGGGATTCATTGGTGGTCGAAACCAAAAATTTTAATGGCCTGACAAACTCTTTTTCATCTGTGGGAAGCTCAGAAAATAAACGCCTTATAGAAAAATTTACACGAGTCAGTGACAATAGAATTGACTACGAATTTACCGTCAACGATCCGTCTACATTCACACATGACATTAAGGGTATCATTCCAATCTATAAGGTTGCCGGCCTAATTTATGAATACGCGTGCCATGAAGGAAACTATGGCATGGCAAATATTTTGAGAGGCGCTAGAGTGGAGGAGTCGCTAGCTAAAAGCGATCAATAAATCACAACGCAAGATGCAGTTACGCAAAAAACACGAACACTGATAGTTTTCTAACACGGCCGGATAAGGCTTTACTGAATGTTATGAGTCATTGGAAATGGTACTACAAGGTAATCGCGCTTATTTGGTTCGCGTGGATCTTATACGGCTTACTGCCAGAGTAAAAAAGGCTCTTACTATTCTTACTGGGGAACGTCGGAGTTCTTAGTTTTACCCATCATTTTCCAGGAACTCTTTAACTCGGTGAACAAATTCTCCGAGCTTATCGTGATGAACCCAGTGACCCGCTCCCTCAAAAGCCTCAACCTGTATCGGACATTTTAGGTACTTGACCCTGCCGTCTTTGACTGGATCAGATGCCCAGGATTCAACCCCACGAACAAGCAGCGTAGGACAAGTTATATCTCCCCACAGCTCTCTAACCTCTTGGGTCGGCCGGCCACCAAATTCAAAAAACCGCGCATAATTATCAAATTTCCAGCTGTAAGTCCCGTCTTCATTTTGATTGCTACCGAAGGTAGTGAGGTGCCGTGCCTGTTCATCAGACAAGTGAGGGTTTTCATTCTTCATGCGCTGAACCGCATCCTCGAGAGTCGGGTACCGACGAGTTAGTCGTCCTGACGATTTGCGTAAGTTCTCCATCCATTTTCGAATCTGATCGCTTTTAACTTTCTCCGCGTAAGTCGCCTCCATTTTAGGGGAAGGACCGAGCCCTTCGATAACTACAAGCCTCCTCACTTTATGGGGAAAAAGTGAAGCATACAGTAACGAGATTGCACCGCCCATGGAGTGCCCAATAATCGTCACCGGCTCCATTCCCTTTTGATGCAAGAGCTGAGTAATATCGTATAAATAATCTAATTGGTTATAAGCTCCTCCAATCATCCAATCACTGTCGCCATGGCCACGCAAATCTGGGGCAATGACGTGGTATTCATCTCGAAAGTAACTGGCAACCCAGTCCCAGTTCCTGCAATGATCGAGCCCTCCGTGCACAAGAAGCATCGGAGGTGCAGTCGGATTACCCCAATCTACATAATTGAGACGCAGCCGTTGCGAAAAATAATTGTGTGAGGTTGGTCCTTCGATCATTGATTCTTTATCAGGCATGGGTCTGGTCGGATGGTTAATTTGACTTTGAAGCCACAGTGTACTCGCAATTGAGCGCGGCTGAAATTATTTTTAAAAGAGCGCGCGAAGACTCCTTCTATGGACGCAAAAGCTTAAAGCGTCGGTCAAAACCGGGTCACTGGACGATTATTTTATTTAATTCCCTGAACAATCTTCCAACACAGAATAAATTGAAGTTGTAATCAAATTAGACCAAGGCTTTAAGAATTATCAATTTATATAGCAAAATCATATCGATAGCTGAAATATTCTCAGATTTTCAGTATTTTGGTGACAAGGCTGTGTCACAATATCCTTAAAACAGCAAATAAGAACGAGAATTGTTACTATTTGCTATTGCAAATGATTCTCATTTGCGTGTATGATCTCGCCCGCTAAAGAATTTAAGTCTACTATTTTTCAGAAAGGATATCTTATGAATCGATCAAGAAACGTCTTACGCACCGCTATTCGCAGCGCGCTTGTGCTTTCATCGTCCGCTGTAGCTGTTAACGCTCTCGGCCAGGTTGAGGAAATTACAGTGATTGGAAACGTTCTCCAGTCAAACCAAGTTAATTCAATTCAACCTCCCATGCCGATAATCAACGTGCCTCAGTCCGTTTCAATCACGACCTCTGAGGACATACGCTCGCGAGGTTTTCGTGAGCTTGGTGACATCGTGCGATACACTCCTGGCGTCAACACTTCTCAGGGGGAAGGGCACCGAGACTCAGTTGTCTTTAGAGGCGTAAGATCCACTGCTGACTTTTATCGAGATGGACTTCGTGACGACGTCCAGTATTTCAGATCTCTTTACAATGTTGAACAAGTTGAAATCCTCAGGGGACCAAACGCTCTCTTATTCGGTCGCGGCGGAACCGGCGGGGTCATTAACCGAGTAACTAAACAGGCCGTTGTTGGTGGTCAGCTCGGATCATTCGATATCGGCACAGACACCTATGGTGCTTATGACCTTGCCGCTGACATAAACGTTCAGACCAGCGAAAATTCAGCGCTCCGTATCAATGTGCACAGCGACTCGCTCGATAACCACAGGGATTCCTTTGACGGAGACCGAGTCGGGTTTAATCCTACTTTTAAATTAGAGCTCAGCGACCAGACGGTGCTCGACCTTTCATACGAACATGCTGATCATGAGCGCTTTATTGACCGAGGCGGCCCCACCCAGAACGGTCGGCCAGTAGAGGCACTAGCAGGTACCACCTTTGGAGGCGAAGACACAAATGTGCAGACCTTAACGGCTGACATTTTTAAAGGCACGTTACGTCATCAGTTCTCCGAGACGAGCAAAGGCCAAATCAGTGTGCAAGTCGACGAATTTGAAAAAATGTATCAAAACCTTTATGTATCCGGCTATGACGGTTCGCTGGTCACTATGGATGGTTACAGAGACCCGACCGAAAGAGAGAACACTTTCTTTGATGCGAACTTGGTCAACGAAATCAATACTGGGTCCGTGAAGCACACACTATCAATCGGCGCACAGAGAATAGAGACAGATAACAGTAACTATCGGTACGACACATACTGGTCAACCACCGGTAAAGACAAAGAGACGTTCAATGTTTCTACCCCGATGAACTTCAGTGTTAACTCAGCAGGAGATCCAACTCGAGTTGACTTCACAACAAAGATGAATCGCTCAACAACGTCTGAGATCGAAACGACATCATTTTATGTCCAAGATCAGATAGACGTTTCAGACAACCTAATTGTCATGCTAGGCGGCCGGATCGACAAGTTCGACATCAAAGTCAACGACGTCAAAGCTGGTACTTCGCAATCAAGAGAAGATGATGAGTTTTCACCAAGAGGCGGATTAATTTTTAAGCCACAAGAAAACTTGTCAATTTATGCAAGCTACAGTGAAAGTTTCCTTCCGCGATCTGGAGAACAGTTCAAGAAACTAGACGCGTCAGCCGCGAGCCTAGACCCTGACGTTTTCGAGAATACTGAAGTTGGTGTAAAAGTAGATATCATTCCGGGCCTTACGTTTTCTGCCGCTTATTTCGAAAGCGAGCAGGAGCAGGCGGTTCGTGACAGCGTGTCCGGAGAGCAAAGCGAAGTCGTTGGCTTGCAGGTCGACGGTTTCGAACTTGAGCTTAAAGGACAAATAAACGACAAGCTGTTCATTGCCGCTGGCTATGCAAATATGGACGGAACAACTGGGAAAGGCGGTGAACCGCGGGAGATTCCTGAATTCACGGCTCACCTATGGGCGAATTACCAAGTCAGTGATAATTTCGGATTTGGTTTTGGTATGACGCATCAAGATGACTCTAATATAAAAAATGATAGCCCAGGGCTCGCTCTCCCAGACTATACCCGATGGGATGCTGCCGCCTACTGGACCATATCAGACGACACGGAAGTCCGTCTAAACATAGAGAATCTGTCGGACGAGCTATATTTTCCGCATTCGCACAGTACTCATCAGGCCTCTGTTGGTAAGGACGCGAACGCGAGACTATCAATCACTCGTCGATTCTAAAGTTAAGGCGCGATCAAAAGCTCCTTCCCGAGCACTTGATCGCCGCATGCAAGTCTAAAGTGCCTCCTCTTTGCCCCTTTCTATAAGGGGTTTTTTTTGTCTCAGACTTTAAGAAGTGACCACTTACTTCGATTTTAGAATCGATCAATGTAAGGCAGTTCTGTATAACTGTGCAAAACTTTCTGACTCTAACGCTACTCTTACCGAGCGAAACGGCAAACCAACCCAAACCCGTCAACAAGGAATAGTCTTTTTAAGATGCTTGAAGTATGGTGACATCTCTATAAGCAATAAAGAATCGTCAAATTGTGGCTAAAAAAAACAAACTGAGAGCCCAAACTCCGCACTTTAAACGACGCGATTTCTTGCGTGGCAGCGCAGGGGCCATGGCAGGCACTTGGTTGTCCGCTTGGCCTTGGCAGAGACTGGCCGCGCAAGAGGCCTTGCTTAGTAAGAACGATGACTGGGACTCTGGCATCGTGCGACACTTGTTACCGGCGGTAAATGAAACAAGTTTTCTGATAAAGGCCTCATTCAAGCGACCGCTTAAAAAAAAGCCGCAGCTACAGATTCGTGTCGGAAACAATCGAAAAGTTATAGAGGGGCATCTGAACGATACGATTGGCGAATTTTGGCAATTTTACGCAACCGAACTGACGCCCGACACACAATATGAACTATCTCTCCAAGACTCCTCTGGAAACTCGCTATGCGACACATGGCCGTTGTCGACCTTTCCATCACCTGAGCAAACACCCGAAAGTGTCCGTGTATTATTTTACACCTGCGCCGGAGGGCCTGAAGGCAAATACTTTGGCATTGGCGACAGGCAAGGCAATTTGCCGATCGCCATCCGCCAAAAACTACTAAAAAGGGGGTTATCATTCACTCCACAAGCAGCTGTAGCGAACGGTGACCACATCTATTGGGATCTTCACACTTGGCAAGGCGAGGAAGCAGGACAATTAAGCCTAGCAGGCCGTAATTCAAACTTTGATTACTCGGCCCGAGTCATGGGCGGATCAAATGAAGAGGCAATGAAATTAGCAGCGGGGCCACAAATCACCCCCCTATACGGCACAACATTTCGATCTACCCCAGTGTACTTCCTTCAAGACGACCACGACCATTGGGAAAATGATTCGCCGCTGACTTACCCCGTTCCTTGGTTTCAGTTACAACTCGCTCGTGCTACACAACAACTTTATTACCCGGAGTTCCTTCCCGATTCGAAGCGGGCTGCCGGCCTACCGTACTCAACGAATTCTATTCGCGGCGAGCTTTCGGAGAGCTTTGGCACACTGCGCTACGGGAACCTGCTTGAAATTTTGCTCTACGATGTCCGTCGGACTTTAAGTGTTGGTGCACTAAATTCTGCGTTTCTTGACCGAAATGTCGAGAATTGGTTGATCCAGAGAACGAGATCAAGGGACACCCGCCACCTAGTGCATGTTCCATCTAACCCGCCAGGTTGGACCGCCGGCAAGTGGGGCGAGTGGTATCCCGATGTTTTGCATCCAGAAACAGGTCAATTAACAACCCTTATCCCCAAACGACATTGGCGACAAGGCTGGCTCGACCAACATGATCGGATCATGCAGTCCTTGGCAGATATGAGGCACAGAAATCCGCTCATCATTGCCGGTGACCTTCACGCCACTGGCACTGGCACGATGCACGGAGCCGGTGACCTAAGTTTTGCCGACAACCCGATCACCAATATCCTTTGTGGTCCAATTGGCACGTCGATTCGCGGTTTCCCCTCAGTGGTCCGAGGAGTATCCGCAGCCCCATCGCAATATTTGGACTTTCAGGAACAAGTCCCGCCAATCGAAGAACATGGTTTTGCTATTGTCGACTTTGAAACTGATAAAATAATAGCAAAACTCTTTAAGTGGGATGTAAATAGTCAGTCGCTGGATGCCATTGATACCTTGGAACCGTATCACTCGGTAGTACTAGATCGACCATAACGGAGTTCGCCATGATAAAAATCCGCGTACTCTTGCACTGCCATTTGTAAACCAATTATCACAGTTATCTAACCTCGTAAGTGCAGAGCAAAAAATTATAACTTTCTGATTTCAATTGATACCGACTTCCCCGTTTAAAAAGGATGACTTTTGAGGAAAGGAAGAATGGCTGCAACCGTCTCTTTTGGCTTTTCCAATCCCACAGCGTGGCCAGCGCCTGAAATTATGGCCAAAGACAGTCGGTCCCCATGTTCAGCCTTCATTATGTATGCATTTTCTAGAGGAGCTGTGAGGTCATCCTCACCCATCACCATAAGCATTGGACCACTGCCACCAGCAGACCAAAATTCGACTGGGGTGTTTTGATTTGCAAATCGTTGTGCCGCACGTGCCTCGGGCCAGTACTTTAAGTTAGTGACATAATTCAAGACTACCTCATCTCCGGTAGCTGAAGAGAAAAGAGTCTGGCGGGCAAGCTTGATCTTCTCTGCTTCGGAGAGCTTAGAATTTCCCAGAAGCTCTCCTAACTCACCCGGTTCAGTTAATGCTGGAACGAGCCCACCTGCCGCAATGAGTGTCAAACTGGAGATTCGGTCCGGATAAAGGGTCGCCACCATGCGCGAAGTGCGGTTGCCGAATGCCCATCCCATCATGTGGAATTTGTCAGATCCAAAGGCCTCTGCGATAGCTATCACATCGTCAGCGAGGTCACGCATACTTAGGTTAGTAAGATTACCAGCACTTCCCATAATTCCTCGCTGATTTACTACTACAATATGATATCCACCATCAGCGATAAGCGGCGCTATGTGCTTGTACCTCGAATAATCACCCCCGCTCCCGGGCAGGGCAATAACAAGCTCTCCGCTCCCTTCCTCAGGAACCCACTCCACTATGTTTAGTCTCGCATGTTCAAGGCCTATGAACCGACTCTCCTGCCCAACCAAATAACTTGGTAGCACCAAAAGAAAAAACATTTGACCCGTCAGATATTTTTTCCACTCAATCCCCATGTCTGTTTAATCCTCATTTTATGAAGCCAAATTTATTGAATAGACCATTGTTAAAAATCAGAATCTTTTCTGGTTTAATGCTCTCATTAAATCAAATATCAAAAGAACTGGAAAATGAAACGTCGCACATTAGTTGGCATCGTAACGATCCTTTTGATCATCTTAGTATGCGTTGTCTTGTTCGAGGGCGATATACCTGCTGCAACAGTCGACGCAAAGTACAGCAATGCTCAATCAAAATTTTTAACAACTGAAGACGGGTCAAGAATTCACTATCGAGATCAGGGCAATGCATCTGGCACCCCCCTCGTTCTCATTCATGGCGCTATGGCATCTCTTCACACTTGGGAACCCTGGGTGCGTACTCTAGGCCAAAGGTATCGAGTTATTACGCTCGACCTTCCAGCTCATGGGCTCACCGGACGCGTTCAGAGTGGTGACTACGGAGGATCCGCCTTTATTTCGGTAATTAATGCTGTCACCAAGGCCGTGGGAATCGAGAAGTTTGTGCTGGGTGGCAACTCAATGGGCGGCGGCGCAACCTGGCAATATACCTTGGAGCATCCCGAAAAAGTTATCGCCATGATCCTCGTTGATTCGGTCCCACCAGGAAGCTGGAGCAACTCAGAACCAGAAACAGACAGAGGTCCAGGACCGCTAGCCTTTAGATTGCTTCAACAGAATTGGTTTCGAGCAATAGCCGCATACATTGATCCCTGGCCCCTTGTAGGACAGGGCCTGCGTTCGGCCTATAACAACTCTCCAGTGGTGAATGACGAATTGGCTGCGCGCTATTACGACCTAATCATGCGTAAAGGGACCCGCTCAGCAATTCTTGGTGGCGGGAAGCCCTCAACCCGAGCGACTCACCAGTTATCAGATCTAAGCTCTCTCCAGCAACCCACCCTGATAATGTGGGGTGCACAAGATTCAATCATATCCGTCTCGACTGTCTCACTATTCGAGGAAAACATCCCTAATACGACGACAATTATTTACGACGACCTGGGACATATCCCAATGGAAGAGGATCCTGAGCGCTCAGCCGCGGACGTAAGAATGTTTTTGAATTCCTTAGAAAAATAAAAATGATTGCGTCTTAACCCGACTCTCAAAAAAAATAATCAGCAGAATTTTTCATTGGCCGTTGAAGGTTAGCCACTTATACGAAAACTTTCACCAATCGGGTCCCACCTGCTAGGCTTTGCTATCGGGGTGGCCGTTAAGTCTTCGGGCAAACATCCACTTAACAGTTTCGAAAACTCACCGACCTCTGAAAACTCTGGACTGATCCATTTCTCCATCAACGCCTGATCGTTAAAGTCTAAAATCAACGGCATGGACTTAGGTGAAATTTTGTCCCAGGCAGAGGATATCGAGGGCAAAGTTATTATCGAAGCCGAATACACCATCTCACCAGTTTTTCGACTTTTATACTCTTTGTATAGGCCACCGAATGCGATCGCTGAACCTAGTAGCTCAATCATATGATAAGTTTTCCTATCTCCAAAGCCCTCAACAAATGCTGTAGCTGGAATTATGCACCGAGACTCTCTATAAGGTATAAACGAGATTCCCTGACGATTGTGCAACTTGTCGGCACGGGAGTTAAAGCTAGAATACTTATAGTTTGGCTTTAAAGAATTTTCATCGAGAAGCAGCCACCACAGAGCCTCGGAAACTGTTCTACCCGCCTCCGATTGATAAATTATATCAATCACACTGCCAGGTGCCAGATCGCTCTGCAGTCGGACCTCGCTCGTAACCGAGAGAACTTCGCATAATGACGCGATTTTTGAGTCATCTTTCGTATTAAAGCGTCCACACATTGCTTTCAGCACTTATTAAAAGTTACAGTTTGTCTTATCAATTTACGCAAAAAGTTTTACCCACATAACACAATATAACAAGGGAATTAGTATGAAGTCTGCCGCATTACGATACAAATTTTTATTTTTTTTAGGCCTAACAACTGCCCAAACCGGTCTCTCACAGACCGACATTGACCAAGCGGCTTGCGAGGGGCTTAAAGATCTTAGAAACTTAACGCTCACCCGTGCGGAAATTAAAAAAAATCCTATCGACGATTCTGATTATTGCTATGTGCGAGGCATTATCAGCCCAGCCATTCATTTTCATGCTCAGCTTCCATTGCCGAAAAACTGGAATGGTCGGTTTCTCCAGTGGGGCGATGGAGGAAAAGACGGAGACCTCGATTACGCCAACCATCGAGTTGCGCAAGGCTACGCTGTAACAAACAGTAATCTCGGACATGACTCGGCTGTGGAACCCGGCGCTTCCTTTGGCTTAAATAATCGCCAAGCTGAAATAGATTTTGGATATCGCGCTGTACACCTTACAGTGCAGGCTGGGAAGCATCTCATACAACAATATTATGAAAAAAAACAAGACTATTCATACTTTGAAGGATGTTCGCAAGGTGGCAGGCAGGGCTTCATGTCGGCTCAACGGTACCCGAAAGATTTTGATGGGATATCGGCGGGCGCACCTGCATTTAACTATCAAGGCCTTAACGCTGCTGGCACCTGGAATTTACAAAGAGTATTTCGCGACAATTTAGTTGGAAATTTAGCCGTTGACTCTAATGACGATGGTAGTCTCGATAGCCTTGCACTAGTTCAAGTATTACATGAAAGCGTTCTGCAACGCTGTGACGCAAACGACGGAGTACTTGATAGGCTAGTAAGCGATCCCCTCAGCTGCAGCTTTGATCCTAAAAATGATCTAATCGAAGCCATGTGTCCCGCAACCCCATCGGGCGAACCCTGCTTTACCCAAGCGCAAATCGAGACAATAGCAGATCTCTATGACGGCCCTAAAGACTCGGACGGCCGCCAAGTTTATCCTGGCAAAATGTTGGGCTCTGAGCTGAGATGGCCAGGTTACTACCTCCCATGGGAAGGAAACAAGATGGGGCCCTCAAAACTGATGGGGGTTGCGGGCGACCACATGAATTATTTGTTTTATGAGAAAGATCCGGGCGTCGCTGTTCCTGATGTCCGCGATATCAATTACAAAACCAAAACTACAGGAGCAAACCCAGAATTCCATTGGATCGACTGGAAGATTGACGACTTTTTTTCCGGCAAAGGCGACCTAATGAAATCTATTACTGATGCCAATGACCCCGACCTTAATCCCTTTCTGCTTAATGAAGATGGAAAAATGATTATCTATCATGGCTTGACCGACACACTCATTGTCGCGAGCGATACCATCGACTACTACAATGATTTAATCGACGTCACTTTTAACGGAGACAGTGAGGCGGCAAAAAAGAGCGCACGACTTTTCCTCGCTCCTGGGATGAACCATTGCGGGGGTGGCGCCGGCCCTAATGCTTGGGACAAGCTGTCACCTCTTGTAAACTGGGTTGAAAATGGGGTGGCACCTGAAAGCATAGTTGCCACACACATCACGAATGGAGAAATCGATAATGAGAGACCTCTATGCGCTTATCCGAAGCAAGCAAAATACATCGGATCAGCTGGTGGTGCCGCCAACCCACAGAACTGGCGCGCTGAAAACTTCCAGTGCCAATAGAAGACAATCAGGAAAACTCTTTCCATTGAAAACGGTAATAAAAATCATTCGGTATCGTTTATGAAGCTTACCTCAATTCTGATCACACTTTCCTTAACTTCGCTTACCACAGCTGCGGCAGATGATGAACGTCCTCGAGCACGCGATGCAGGAATCGTTGTTGGTGTTTTTGAACCAGGGATTAACAATGCTATCACTGATGTTAGTAACGTGAGAGTTGGTCACGCTACAGTAGTGCGGGGCGATGACATCCGAACAGGTGTCACTGCAATTATTCCAGCCATGGGGAATCTTTATACTCACCCCATTCCTGCATGGATACACGTTGGAAATGGTTATGGAAAAATTATCGGTGAGACACAGGTACGAGAGTTCGGTGAAATAGAAACCCCAATCCTACTGACATGCACCTTGTGTGTTTGGAGTGCGGCAAACGCCTTGAAGGAGTGGATGTATATTCAACCTGGCATGGGTGAACACACCGTCAATCCAGTGGTGGGCGAAACAAACGACGCGCGGGTAAATAATATGTGGGCAGACCCCATTCAACGTGAAGAGGTATATCAAGCCCTAAATTCCGCGCGAGGGGGGAGTGTCGAGGAGGGTAGCATTGGTGCAGGAACAGGTACGCAAGCGTTCGGTTGGAAAGGGGGTATTGGGACAAGCTCTAGAGTGCTACCTGAGGCGCTGGGAGGTTACACTGTCGGGGTGTTGGTGCAAACAAATTATGGGGGAGTGATGAGTATAAACGGGGCTCCTGTTGGAAGAGAGCTAGGAACTTACTCTTTCAGTGAGGAAACTCAGCCCGATAACGGTGACCGCGAAGACGGCTCGATTATGATCGTCGTTGCAACGGACGCGCCTCTTACATCACGGGGCCTTGCGCGTATGAGCATGCGACCTATGCTCGGACTAGGCAGAACCGGATCCTTTGCAAGCAACGGATCCGGCGACTATGTTATAGCTTTTTCTACGAGCCCATCTGTAAGAAAACCACGCGTAAGTGCGACGCCTGTCACAACCAAAGTGCTTGTAAATGATTCATTATCGCCGCTATTTGCTGCTGTAACAGAAGCCACAGTGGAAGCTGTATACAACGCAATTTTTAAAGCAACGACCGTAACTAGCGCACGAGGAGAGCTCAAAGCTGTCCCCATTGAGCGCGTAAAAACTATCTTAGAAAAGTATAACGCCCTTCACTGGGACACCAACCTCGAGTCGCCTAATAGGGATTGTTAAATACATAAACAATGTTTTTAGACGAGGATTTCAGCTCGAGGAACATTTCTCAACATGGGAGAGAAAGACATGACAAATCGGAAGAGAAGTGGCGGATGCCTCTGTGGTCAATTTACCTACACGATGGATGAAGAGGCAGTAGTATCGGCATTTCACTGCCATTGCCTAGATTGTCAAAAATCTACTGGATCAGGAAAAGCAACAATTATAGTAATCCCCGAAACAAATCTGCAGACTAAAGGGGAGTTAAAATATTATTCAGTGGTCGGTACAGATGGCGCAACTATTGAACGTGGCTTTTGCGAAAACTGCGGATCGCCGATCGTCAGCGCAGCCATCGGTCCTAAAGATTGGGAAGGCATTAAATTTATCAAGGCAGGAAGTCTTGACGATTCTTCGTGGGTTGAAGTAACCGCGAATATCTGGAAATCCACGGCAAGAAATTGGTCACCCGTGTCTGAAGAATTACCTACTTTTGATCAAAACTTAAGAGCGTAGCTAAAACTTCTTTGATACGATTTGGCGTGTTATCTTTTTCTCATTAATGGAGCAAGTAATCTCCTAATAAAAATGCAAGGGACGTTACTATGAAGTTTCCGCATATAGTTAGATATTTTTCAGTCGCGCTTTTATTGATGACTTTTTCTGAACTAAGCTCTGCAGAAGAAATACGAACCGGCGTGCTAAGGACACCCGACAGCCGGTTTGAAAATCTATCTGGTTATAACTTCCAACCCCACTACCTGAACATCAGCGGATTTCGCGTCCATTACATTGACGAGGGTCCTTCAGACGGCGAAGTAATCCTGATGCTCCATGGGGAACCTTCATGGTCGTACTTGTATAGAAAGATGATCCCAATCTTTACAGAAGCGGGCTATCGATCAATAGCACCAGATTTAATCGGATTTGGTCGATCTGACAAGCCAATAGATATGGATGTCCACACTTATCAGTTTCATGTAGACACTCAGACCGCTCTTATTAACGAACTTGGTTTGACCAATATCACTTTTGTTGGGCAGGATTGGGGCGGCCTTATTGGGCTGCGAATTGTAGCCGAAAATGAAGCAGCATTTTCTCGGGTCGCAATTGCCAATACAGGACTGCCAGACCCAGCAGCTGACCCAATAGCTGACGATAGCGCTTTTATGCGATGGAAACGGGGAAACCAAGTAATGATCGAGCGTGGGGATATTGACACTGGGCGTATGTTAGCTAGGAATTCCGGTGATCCATCCGTTCGGGTCGCCTATGACGCTCCCTTCCCCGACCCAAGTTACAAGGCCGGCCCATTGATCATGCCACAACGTGTTCCAGTGACTCCAGATTATCCAGGAGCAACAGAAAATGCAGCAGCATGGGAGGTTTTCAAGCGATGGGAGAAACCATTTCTGACCTCATTCAGTGACAGTGACCCTATAACAGCTCCGTGGTTAGACAGGTTTCTAAAAGAGATTCCCGGCGCTAAAAACCAGCCACACAGCACAATCGAAGGGGCTGGTCACTTTCTACAGGAACAAAAAGGAGAAGAGTGGGCGCAGCTAATAGTGCAATTTCTACAAGCCAACCCAGATCACTGACGCCCACATAACCTCTCGTTTTTACAGCGGAAAGACTAGAATTTTTGCTCCACCGTCAAAAAGCGAAATACCGGATCCTCGCTCACAAAAGAGCCAAGGGTCGTTAACGTGCCTTCTTCTTCTCGCCATGCCAAGTAAGTATCGTATTTTTCTTGCGATTCCCACTTGCTAATCACGTCAACTGCGGCAGGCTCAGCAGCTAAAGTACAAAGACTCAGTTCGCTGCATCCATCATAATTTCTCGTGTCTGGTAACTGCGCTTTGAACCACTCAAGAAACTCATCCCTTTTTTCAGTTTTAATTTTTAACTGTAAGTTTACTATCACCATTTTGGTGTACTCCTTTTTATAAAATATGTGTGATATCACATAATAAAGGTAGTTTTCACTTTCTTGCAATAATAGATTTCTCCGATAAAAATCAGTAGAGTTGAACCTATTGTCTCTGTTTTTTTATAAAAACCTGATCAACGCTAACTGGCCTAATAACCGTATGTTGGGACTTTTTATGAACGTAGTTACCAATTTAAAAAGTAAATCTTTGCTTATCCGTCCTTTTCATCACTGCCAGTTATTCCCCAGAACAGACTTACCGTTACACTCCAAATTAAACTGTTCGGAAGATGGAGTAAGCAATATAGATTAATTTAACGAGCTTTTGCGCATGCGGTTCTGAACACTAAAAAAATTATCGCCGCGAAAAAATACTTGGAAGGCAAAGAAATGGAAAAACTCATGATCAAAATTGATCCAATTAAGAACATTTGCCCTGATGTAGTTGCCCTATTCTTTTTGTTCATGGTCCTCTTCAGCTCGGTCACGAATGCACAGAGTAACTTGGTTACTTATTCTGAAAATCAGGCGCTGGCAGGTGAAGAAATATACGAATCTCGGTGTGCCAGCTGTCATGGTTACAACCTCGAAGGTTATGAGTTGGCACCGAGCTTAAGCGGTAATTTTTTTTCACGAAGGTGGGGGACAGGGACCGCAGACAAGTTAGCTCTCAACATTCGCCGCATGCCGCCAAATGCAACAAGTTTGTCACAAACCGAAGTAACCGATGTGCTGGCCTATTTGCTGAGTCGTAATGGGGTTGAAAATAGCGAAACTCCGCTTCCAATCGATTTCCGAGCGCTTGCAAATTATACAATCCCGGCTCAAAAAATCGTAAACCGACGATTCTCTCCGAGGACCGCTAGCTTTTCCACTAATGGTCCAGTAACTCCGGTCAGCAGGTTAAATACTCTTTCACCAGTAACCGATGAGATGTTACTTAATCCTCCTGCCGATGATTGGTTAATCTGGCGCCGAACGCATGCGAACTTAGGTCACAGCCCTCTCAATCAAATTAGCACAAGCAACGTCGATGACCTCAGCCTATCTTGGACTTGGTCTCTGCCAACAGGTGCTAACATGATGACCCCGATCGTCCATGATGGCGTTATGTTTACGCTGAGCTCCGAGGATGTTGTGCAAGCGATCGATGCCGCCACAGGCGACTTGCTTTGGGGATACCAACATGAAATCAGCGGTGAGTATGTCTCCGAATCCAAGAAAGGAGTTGCGATCTATGAGGACAAAATCATCGTGGGAACCTCTGATCTCAAACTCATTGCGCTAGAAGCCAAAACAGGAAGACTGGCCTGGGAACACCGGATAGAGACTTACGGTGAACTCGATCACAAATTTAAATCAGCGCCTATGGTGGTTAACGGAAAGGCAATATTTGGTGTGGTAGGACAGCTGGCGGTTGCCGGAGGCAATTTCATCATAGCCATCGATTTAAAATCAGGGCAAGAAGCTTGGCGTTTTTACACGATCGCAAGACCCGGTGAGTTTGGTGGCGACAGCTGGAATGGTCTCGATCTCAAGGAAAGGACTGGTGGTTCAGTTTGGACGCCAGGTAGCTACGATCCTGAAACTAACCTCGTCTACTTCGGTCCAGCTCCGAGCTATGACACTGTAGCGATGAGGAAATCAAATAACATACCGGGAATGACATCAGATGCCCTATATACCAATGCGACTGTTGCACTTGACGCAGACACCGGGGAACTGGTTTGGCACTACCAACACGTCAAAAATGATTTACTTGATTTAGATTGGGCATTCGAACGTCAAATTATCAATCTCCCCGTAAACGGAGAAATCAGAAAAGTAATTCTGACCGGCGGGAAGGCAGCAATTTTTGAGGCAATGGATGCATCAACCGGAGAGTATTTATTTTCGATAGATATGGACATGCAGAATGTCTTCAGTGAGATAGATCCGCGCACTGGGGAAAAAACAATGTTCCCTGAAGCTGTACTCAAACCGGGTGAAGAAACGCCGGGACTTGCAAAAATAGGTGTATGCCCTGATGCCCTTGGTGCGAGGAATATGCAAACCACGTCCTATAATCCTATTACAAAGATGCTTTACATCCCTATGCAAGACACTTGTATCAATAACCTGACAGGAAAAAGATGGCAAAAATACCCGAACCCTGAACAGGATGGGCTATGGGGGTTAGTGAAAGCAGTTAACCTAGAAACTAAAGAAGTTGTCTGGACTACCCGCCAAGTCGCGCCGCCGGCCAGTGGTCACCTAACTACCGACACGGGGCTATTGTTCCGCGGTAATATCGACAGAACGTTCGAAGCCGTCGACCAGTCAGACGGCAGGGTCTTATGGAGCCAACGGTTGGATAATGCCCCCACCTCTTATCCCATTACATACCAGGTCGATGATCGGCAATATGTGGCTGTGGCAACAAACTCAGGAAGCTACTTCGCCAACGGCATGGAACGCACATCAGGTATTACGAACTCTCCTACCGGGGCATCACTTTGGGTCTTCTCTATTTCCAACTAACCAAAAAAAGCGTTTGCCGGCATTGAACTTCTTTGTCGCAATCCTAAAATGTGCATAAAAAAGATCCGGTCAAAGGCAATAGAGCAGCCAATCTAGTTGCAAATGAGAATTATTATCATTTATAATAGGGCCCAACATTAATTACTCAAAAAAGAGTTAACTATGGTTTTTTATCCCTATAACTATCTCCTCTTTGGCCTGATATGCAATTTCGGTGGCATTGGCGCGCTTTTTTACTCGTGGAAATCAACATTGCAGCTGAAAGAACTCACCGCACTTCTTGGCTGGTCTTTGATTATGGCTGCTGCCCTAAACTGGATCGGGCTCAGCGGTTGGGAGTTTGGACTGCTTTATGCAATTACTCTTCCTTCATTTTCCGCACTATTGTGTGTCTGGCTCAGCGCGGGGATTAAAAATAGGCGTTAACTTTTACGGTTGTCTTGTCTAATGCAGCAACGTAAGATTTACTTTTTTAATTGCTCTTTCACAAAAAGGATTTTGACCATGAAAACACTGATGAAAGTAATAGCCTTTTCAACTGGATTGCTTCTATCAATAAATGCCTTATCAAATGACGGCTATCTAGAGACTTGGTCATGCGTTTTGACCGAGGGGCACACGCTCGATGACGTCCGTGAGGCCAATTCCAACTGGGTTTCTTTTATGAAAGAAAATGTTGACGCGGGAATAACGAGCCATATCTTAGTCAGCGTTGTGGGCAATTCCGATCCGGAAGCCTTTTCATATATAGATTTTTTCCCAAGCTTAGAGGCGTGGCAGGACCAAGAGCAAATCTCAAAAAATTCAGAGGAAGCGCTAGCTCTCAATGCTGCACTGACGGAAGTCAATTTTTGTGACCAAAATCGCTTGTGGGAAGCAGAGGAAAGTTAATCTCTCTAGAATCTAGGATTTGCCCAGAATACAGTGGTTGAACCTAATTATGAAACATTGGGCCCCAGCACTGAGTTAGAAAAGCCCGCAACAAAACCACGGTGTGGCGGGCTCTGTTCTGCTTCAGTCAGTTGAAAATTCTCTGACTTCAAATTTCATTGTCCTTTCAACGAAATTGGCAATACCAGTCACGAGGTTCATTCTTCTCTCGCTGGTCAGGTCAATAGAGAAAATTTTAAAAATTGGCCCTTGTTTTACATAGGTCCCTTGAAGGGTGGCCGTGACAACGTCGTCGCCGTTCTGTGTCCATGCAAAAGCCGTGAACTCTCCAGCATCCTCAAGCTCCAATTTATCCGTAAAAACATAAGACAAGTTAACACGCCCGTACTCCCCTGCCATCCCAGAAGCCGAAACCTCATACGACTTTCCGCCATCCCGGGTAAAGGTTGAGTCAATTTCGAACTCCCCTTCAAATGAAGGCGCGATGAAGTCAAAATCTTGCGCATGTAGTGCCTGAGAAACACCGACCAACAAATAAACAAACAGAATAATTTTCTTCATATCATTTTCCCTCTGAGACTAAGCTTGTTGAGTAAACCGCAGCAGATCATCAATACTGCATCACCCTCTGTCTGATTTCAATTATCTATTAATGCCTTATGTAGATCTCATTGGAAAACGTTGAGAAATGCTTTTCTCGGTCGCCTGAAAAGATCTTTTTAAAATACTAACTAACTTTTTTAATCTGTTTTTTCGCTCAACCTAATCTACACGGGTCATTGACCACGGCGCCTCAGCTCCCATCGCTCGAGCTACACCTGTCGCCACATCACCTTCGATAACCGCACTCATTTCATAGACCATTGGGGATCCGTCCCGATCAATGCTAAAACTGATGCTTTCCTCTGCGACTGTGCCATTCTCTATCTGCCAAACCCTTCCGTTGCCGAGGTCGAACGAACCAGAGAGCTTTTCGCCCCTACCAATTGTTGTAACGGATGCTGTCACGACACCAAACGGACTGGTCATTGAGAAATCCCATTTACCATCAATTTCTGGCCTGTCTTGGTTTGAGGAACATGCCTCGAGAAAGAGTATTGAGAGAGTAAACAACGAATAACTTATAAACTGACGGATAAAAAACGGAATGTTCATAGTAAAGACCTTTTTTATTATTGATTTTAGACGCTATGGATTATAGTGACGTAATAACACTTTGCAAACAGATCTTGAATTGCAGAAGACGCTAATAAAGATTAGATTAAGCCAACTCTTATAAACGCGCAGAGAATATTATGAAATTATTTAATTCAGTCGGCCCCAATCCACATGTTGTAAGAATGTTTATCGCTGAATTAGAGTTGGATATCGAAACTGTAGAAGTTGATTTGATGGGCGGCGAAAATCGAAAAGAGGCTCATCTACGGAGAAACCCATCAGGTCAATGCCCTGCCCTAGAGACTGATGACGGGAATTTTATAGCCGAAATAACAGCTATTTGTGAATATTTAGATGAACTTTCCTCACAAGGCAGTCTCATCGGAGAAACACCCAAGGAAAGAGCCGAGACTCGGATGTGGGTAAGACGAATAGATCTCCAAATCATAGAACCTCTTACCAATGGCTTCAGGTACTCAGAGGGATATGACTTGTTTAAAGATCGGTTAAGATTGATTCCGCAAGCTGCTGACGAACTCAAAACTCTGTGCCAGGAAAGGTTGACTTGGTTAGATGGTCAGTTGGAAGGCAAACAATTTATTTGCGGCGATAGGTTTTCGCTAGCAGACATAATGCTGTACTGCTTTTTAAAATTTGGGGTAAAAGTGGGTCAACCACTCAATGCAAATAATAAAAATGTAACTAATCTCTTTAATCAGCTCGATTCACGAGGAAGCGCAAAAGCATAAGTGCTACCCACCAGTTCATTTCTCGTAGGAAATTAGATGGATTCAAATATATTAGCTATCACGCCCGTTTTTTTCTCTGGAATAATCGTGGGTATGATTTTTTTTCACGCCGGAATCATTGCTCCGTCTCTTTTTAAGACTATTTCGTCAGCAGAGGCTGGTCCATTTCTTCGCGTGATATTCCCAAAACTATTCATGTTAGTTTTGATCTTGGGGGCGACTTCCACCCTGATCCTATTTGCTAACGGTGGTTCAATGGTCGCGAAAATGGTTTCGATTATTACTGCAGCTTTTATGTTTATTTGTTATTCGATTATCCCTGCCACGAATGCTGCAAAGGATACAGGAAACGAGAGCACCTTTAATCGATTGCACCGTATAAGCGTTGTCTTTACCGTAGTAGTTTTACTGCTTAATATTCTTTGGGTGTTCTTGATTTAATGTCGATGATGTAGATTCCCACAACCAAGCTTTTACCAAACCTTTGAACAAAAATAAAAATTTACAGGAAAAATTATGTACAAATTAATCACTATCACCGTGCTTTTAAATATGTTGCTCGCCTGCCAACCCAGCACCTCCGAAACACCGGTAGCTGAGGAAGCTCTCGCGCCAGAGTACATAAATCCAAACCCAAGGGCACCATATTCAGAGGGCGTTCGCTATAACGGGCTTATTTTTCTAGCCGGCAAGACAGGCGGGGCAGGCGAACCTGGCGTGCAAGCTGAGACAAGACGGACACTTGAATCTATTAAGGACGCGCTAGAGCGGTTCGGTTCATCTATGGACAGAGTTGTGAAGTGCACAGTTTTCTTGGTTGATATGTCAGAGTGGAGCGCCATGAACGAAGTTTATGCGGAATTTTTCCCCGAAAATAAACCGGCCCGCACGGCCATTGGCATCAGCCTCGGTGGGGACACCCGAGTAGAGATCGAATGTATCGCAGCTGCATAATAATCAAGGAAATAAACCGAAAACGCGTTAAACTGACTACCGCTATATGCCTACTCGTCAACTAGGAAATTTGTTGAGTGCCTCCTGAAACTACAAATGACGATAATCACATTATACTCAATACGCATGAGGTATTAAAGACAGAGGAGCTACTCGCTCTTTGTCATCGAATCATAGATTCGGGTATTCTTGGACGTTCAAAGCATTATTCTGCACTGCTGCAATATTTGGTTCAATGTTCATTGTCAGGCAAATCACCGAAAGAAGTCGAACTTGCTATTGATGTTTTAAAACGAGACAGCGATTTCGATGTGTCCAACGATTCAACTGTTAGAGTATACGTTTATCAGTTGCGAAAGAAATTAGACAGCTACTATGAGAGTTTCGAACACGAAGCTTCATATCGAATTGTTATTCCGAAGGGTCAATACACAATTGCTCTGCAGCGGAAAAAATCAACTTCTGTCGCTAGACCAGCACACAAAACGCAAAAACAGAAATTAGGACTAAACAATGGCCTTTTGCTCGCCGCTGTTATTTTATTGGCTACAAATTTGGCGTATATGACAATTACTAATCGGAGTAAAAGCACGGTGATTTCTCAGATTGCTGCTGAACACCCTGTGTGGGATAGCGTGTTACAAGATGAACTGCCGATTCTACTGGTCATGGGTGATTACTATATTTTTGGTGAATTAAATGCCAACGGAAATGTTGCGAGAATGGTGCGCGAATTCAACGTGAATTCGAGTCTTGACCTAGAGAGAATGCAATTCACAGATTTCGAGCGCGCAGAGAATTACCTGGACCTTAACTTAAGTTATATGCCAGAGGGCAGTGCGTTTGCGTTGGCGCGCATAGTACCGATACTCGAGGAAAGTAACAAAACCATCAACATAACCATGATGTCGGATTTAACTACTGCCGATATTCGAGAAAACCATATAGTCTATATCGGTTATATCTCAGGTTTAGAAAAACTTAATGATATCGCTTTCGCAAGCTCTGGATTACGTTTAGGCAGAAGCTACGATGAACTATTAAATAACCAGACACAGGAGTATTACACCAGCGACGCCGGATTACCGGAGGAAGGTGAGCCATTTAAAGATTATGGTATGTTTTCTACTTTCCCCGTTAGCACGGAAACGCAAGTCTTATTGATTTCAGGCATGAGAGATGCCGGCCTCATGCACACCGCGCAGGCTCTTTCAGATCCGGAAGCCTTGAACGATCTAGTAGTAGCTATCGATAACGATACTGATGAAGCGGTAGCTAGCTTCGAAGCGTTATACGAGGTGTTTGGAATAGATCGTATGAATTTTAATGCGAAATTGATTCACACAAAGCTTCTCAACACCGACCAGATTTGGACTACCCCTGAATCGAACAAGTAAAGTAAAGCCCGAAAAGCATGGCCTTCATTACCTTCCCATATACCTCTGTCCCTCTATACTTTTGCTTCTGCCCCCCATCTTGAAAACAATTAACAGTTATTAACTCGTTATTAACGTGGCTTGTTCTTTATTATCGTACTCCGGTGTCCAAATAAACCTGGGGCTCCATTATCAACCCCAAATCAAAACTCAGTCATGAATCGGAGCACTTACCCATGCGGCAGCAAGAAAAAAAACCTTTTAAGTTGAAATCATCCTGGCACCTATTCTTCTGGATGACTCTGTTAGGTTGCAACACAAACGCTCAAGTCAACGAGGAGATTGAAGAACTTATCGTTCTAGGGCGAGCGATAAATACTCCTGATCTGGGCGCGACTTCGCGTGCGGGCAGCCGCTTGGGATTGTCAGTATTAGATACACCGGCTTCGATCGAACTCATTGATTCCAGTGTCATGCGCGCACGCGGTTACAAAAGCGTTTCTGACGCAGTAAAAAGTTTGCCCGGCGTTGTTTCCGGGGAGAGCCCTGCCGCCCCGTCCACTTTTTCAATGAGGGGGTTTAGTCGCAGTGCGGTCACCGTTTTGCGCGATGGAATCTGGCTTGGCCCGGCAAACATGGTAATGCGCCCTCAGAATACGTTTAACCTAGACCGAATAGAAGTGCTTAGAGGCCCCGCATCAGCTCTCCACGGCCAAGGGGTTGTGGGCGGCACTGTTAACACAGTTGTTAAACGAGCAACGGCTGATGCCGACCAGCCTCTTGAATTACTCGCATCTTACGGTCGCTTCGGTACTTATCAATTTGGGCTAGGCGGTGGCACCCAATTGAATGATTCAACTTGGTTACGAATGGATGTCAATCAGTACGGCTCAGACGGACATGTTGATCGCATGGATCCAGAATCTACAAACGTGACTGCAAGCGTCCTCTGGAAAGCTACCGAAACGTTAGACGTTGAGTTTCAGATTGATTATCTGGATGACCGCTTAGCTGATTATTGGGGCACGCCCGTAGTTCCAAAGGGTGTCGCAATCTCTCCACTTAGCGACGTGGTTTCAACAAGCAATGGTGAAACTTTAGACGAGCAGGCTCGATTTCGAAACTTCAATGTTCAAGACAGCCGGGCTGTTTCTGATCAATTATTATTTCGTATCGACTTAAGTTGGCAATTGACTGAAGACATCGAGTTGAAAAACACTTCATATCGATTTACCGCAGATCGGGACTGGGGCAATGCGGAGGGCTATGTGTACTGCACAGAGGTCGTCGATGTCTGTACGGAGACAGGCGTAATTCAGCGTTACTACGGCTATTTTTTCGTGACCCACGATCAGGATTTGTTGGGTAATCGACTGACTGCGAACATAAACTCGCAAATCGGTGGTCACGATAATCGCTTTCTGGCTGGCCTTGAACTCACTGACTTAGATTTTTCAAGGGCACGTGGCTTTCGACGTAAAATTCCATTGGCGGCGAATGATTCTGTAAGCCCGATAAATCCGCTGTCCAGTAGTTATGGTCAGCGAGAACTGCGCGGTATAAGCCCAACTGAAATAAACACCCGCGCCTTATTTTTTGAGGATGCTTTAGACCTCAGTGAAACTGTTAAAGTAGTAGCTGCCGTGCGATATGAGGAGCTCGACTTGATGCGTCAAAATTTTAACGCATCAGGAGAAATAGAAGCGTCCAGTTTCTCCCGTGATTTCGATTGGCTCAGCTGGCGCCTGGGTGCCGTCGCTAAGCTAACAGACGACGTCTCTATTTACGGGCAATACAGCGATGGCAAGGATCCGGTCAACGCCAATCTTTTTCTTGTAAATTCTGGGGAGAACCTTGACCTCACAGACGCAGAGCAATGGGAGGTTGGCTTGAAAGGTTTGTGGCACAATGGCCGCACCCAAGCCACGATTGCTTACTTCGATATCCAAAGAGATGATGTTCTAGAGAGAATCGGGGTCGATTCGGCTGCGAGCATTGGAGGCAGGGACTCCAGTGGCGTTGAATTCTCAGCAGCATTTCGCCCGACCTCACAATGGCACGTGGGCGCTAACGCCGCATATACGGACGCCGAGTTTAGGCGGAGTACAAACTTCGTAACCTTCGCAGGGAATACACCTCCTAATGTTGCTGAAGTTACTGGTAATTTGTGGGCTTCGTTCAGCTCAATCGCTGGTCTGCCGCTCGAAGTTGGAGGTTCAGTACAATACGTGGATGATCGGTTCGGTGATAATGCAAATCAAGTCGCTCTGAGCTCTTACACCCTGCTAAACTTATTTGCTACCTGGAGTGCCCCGAGGTTTAATGTTACTGCAAGAGTCAACAACGTGACCGATGAGATATACGTACCCTGGTCTGACGTTTTTTACCTACAGCAAAACGACCCGAGTTTTTTATACGCTAACCAACTCATGCTGGCACCACCACGAATGTTTGAACTAGGTGTAGAATTCACTTTTTAAATGACAGAATGCGCTCGATGATCAATGACTAGGGTCCTAGCCACACTACATCGCTGGATTAGCATCGTTCTATGCCTTATGTTTGCCCTGTGGTTCACCTCAGGGATCGTGATGATTTATGTCCCTTTCCCCTCTTTGTCCGATTCTGAGCGCATCGATCGAGCAGCCGTTATTGACATCTCCAAAGTCAATTCCCTGACTGACGCACTCAATGCAACGGGGGTGAAAACAGCAAATCGCTTAAGACTTTTGCAATATCAACAACGACCAATACTCGTTGCTGAGGGGGACAATAATGTGGTGGCGGCAAGTTTTGCTGACTCATCAGAAATTGTTAAGCCGCTCACTAAGTCTGATGCGATTGCTATCGCTAAAAGATTTTCCAATACATCCGTGGCATCCGTAAGCGGGCCGCTCTCGTACGATCAGTGGATTGTCCACGATCGATTTGATCCCTTCCGTCCATTCCTCCGAGTTGAAATGGCAGATAGTGTTGGAACTCATCTATATATTTCGACGAAGAGCACTGAGGTTTTGCAAAAAACAAATCGAAACGAACGTACTTGGAATTATCTGGGCGCAGTTGTTCATTGGATTTACCCAACGGTCATCCGCAAGGACTGGGCGTTATGGGACCAAATTGTCTGGTGGGTCTCTCTTGTGTGCATCATTGGTGTGCTTACTGGTCTTGTTCTTGGCATACAGCATTGGCAGATTGCAAAACAGCGCGGCCTCGAAGGTCTTGCGAGCCCCTTCAGCGGGTGGTTAGCTTGGCACCACAAAATCGGTTTAATAGCTGGTTTTGTTGTTTTGCTCTGGATTTTTAGCGGATGGCTATCAATGGATCATGGTAGGCTTTTTTCTGTCCCCAACCCAACCGCTCAACAAATCGCTGATATGCGGGGAATAGACCTCTCCGAGACGCTCAACGCAATTCAGTTAGAGGATCTTTACGAGGCTGCGGGCGCTAAAGAAATTGAATTAACAGCGTTGAACAAGCAGACCCTGGTCGTCGCAAGAAATGCTAAGACGTCTAAACTTATTCCGATTGGGTTCAGTCAAATTTCTGACCGAGGATCTTTAATTTCTGCAGTAGAATTTTCCGTGTCAAAGGCCTGGCCAGACAATGTTGTTAGCGATAGTTACCTTGTCCCTGTGAATGACGTCTATGCAAACTTGCGCGAAGGTTCGCTGGGCGAAGAAACCTTAAGACTGATTTTAGATGATGCCGACGAAACTTGGATCCATGTGAATTTGACTGATGGAGGCTTGATTTCAATAATGGACAATAGTCGGCGGATATACCGCTGGCTATTCAATGGAATTCATAGCCTAGACATTCCTGGCCTTGTTAATCACAGATTTATATGGTCCCTAATAATGATGCTACTAATGTCTGTCGGGTTAACTTTTTGTATCACAGGCATAGTCCTCGCCTTTAAAAAAATCACTAAGATGGTACTCCGCTAGAAGCAAGCCTCTCCTCCTCACTTATAATCGGCTTAAAGTCCTGCTTGCGTCGCGCTGCCACATTTTAAACGACTCTGTCGCTTAAAATTATATTCTGAAAATATCCTCTCTCATCTATGTTAAAATTCGTGTTTTAAAAATCAGAGCAATGCTAAAGCCACTAAATGCAATCCAGTCATCAGTAAAGGTTACTATAATGAAAAATGTTTTTCTTTTAATCATGTGGCTCTCGGTTGCAGTTAGTACTGTCTATGCTCAGCATGATAGCGAAAAAAATAACGCTGCTGATAAAAAGTTTGAGATAGGCGGGATTTCTATCTCCGCAGGTGAGACATACCGCGGCACACTAAAAGTGCCAAAAGGCGAAGATAACGTCGAAACTTTTATTCCTATCACCGTCCATCATGGAAGCAATACTGGCCCAGTTCTATCTTTGATATCTGGAATTCATGGCTCTGAATACGCTCCGATACTCTCCATGCAAAAATTAGCAGGACTTGTCGATCCAAGAAAATTAAGTGGCACGTTAATCATAGTTCATGTCGCTAACATTCCGGCATTCACCGCTCGTACCGTTTATTTAAGCCCAAACGATCTTA